>NZ_JAELTQ010000170.1 GCF_016428905.1 Dyella sp. ASV24
CCGCAGGAGATCTCGGAGATGGCCTGCGTGGTACGCCCCACCCCGGCAACGATCTTCTCGAACGCTTCGCCAGCCTGCTTGGAGATCTCGCTGCCCTGCGCCACCCGCTTCACGGATTCGTTGATGAGCTTGGAGATTTCCTTGGTGGCCTGCGAGGAACGCTCCGCCAGCTTGCGCACCTCGTCGGCTACCACGGAGAAACCCAGACCGTGTTCGCCGGCACGCGCAGCCTCGATGGCGGCGTTGAACGCCAACAGGTTGGTCTGGCTCGCGATCTCGCCAATGACTTTGATGATCTCGCTGATGTCTTCGGACGACTTGTTGATCAGCTCCATCGCCTCGATGGAACGGGTGATCGCCTTGGCGCCACGTTCGGCTTCCTGATGCGTGTCCTTGGCAAGTTGATCGGCACTGCGCGAGTTGGTAGCGATGGAATTGATCGAGGCGGTGAGCTCCTCGATAGAGGCATTCATCTCTTCCACCGTCGCGCCAAGCAGTTGTGCACCGCTGGCTACGGTACTGGCGCGGCCAGCAATGTCCTGTGAGCTGCCCGAGAAACCACCGGCGGAGTCGACGACCTTGCCGATCACGCTGCGCAGGTCGCTCATCATCTGCTGGATGCCATCGGCGAGCTGGTCGATGGGTTCGCTGCCTTCCACGCGCACCTCGCCGGTGAGGTCGCCTTCCGCCGCCTTGCGCACGGTCTCGAGCAGCGCTTCGACCTTGCGCTGGTCGTCGGCGGCGCGCAGCTTCACGCTCTCCTCCAGCTCCACCTGCGCGGTAACGTCGGTGGCGAACTTCACTACTTTGAACAAGCGACCGTTGCCATCGTAGATCGGGTTGTAGGTGGCCTGGATCCAGATCACGCGACCGCCCTTGCCTACGCGCTTGTAACGGCCGGCATCGAACTCCCCGCGGTTGAGCTTGGCCCAGAAGTCCGCGTAGGCAGGGCTCGCTGCGTAGCTTTCGTCGCAGAACAAGCGATGATGGCGACCCTGGATCTCGTCCAGTTCGTAGCCCATCGCCTTGAGGAAGTTGTCGTTGGCCGTCAGCACATGGCCGCTCAGATCGAATTCGATCATGGCCTGCGCTTTATTGATGGCATTGACCTTGCCCTCGTACTCCGCCTTTTCCTGGCGACTGGCGGTGACGTCGGTGGCGAATTTCACCACCTTGTACGGCTTGCCGCTCTCGTCGAAGACCGGGTTGTACGAGGCATTGATCCACACCTCACGCCCATCGCCGCCGATGCGTTTGTACTCGCCGCGATCAAGGATGCCCTTGCCGAGGTTTTCCCAAAACTTTTTGTATTCGGCGCTGGCTGCGTAGGCGGGCTCGCAGAAGATGCGGTGATGCTGGCCGCGGATGTCATCCAACGTGTAGCCGAGCGCGCTGAGGAAATTGTCGTTGGCGTGGAGGATCTTCCCTTTCAGGTCGAACTCGATCACCGCCTGGACCTTGTTGAGCGCTTCGTTGACTGCACGCAACTCATGCGGCTCAAGCTGCATATCCGGTGTCTCTTTACCCATGGCCCCTCTCCATCGTTGGTAAAAACGCAGACAAAACGCTGCCCGAGAATTCGGTGCGAGAGAGGACAGATGCGTTGTTCCAACGGCGCGAAGGCTTGCCACCACGTACCCCACATCCCCATGCGGGCACGGCGGGAAACCTGCATGTCCTCCCCCTGCGTTGAGGGATATCGGCGTGAGGGGAACGCAGCTTTAGGTGCAAATTCCCGCGGAAAATCCTTGGCTTTTGTGAGTTTCGTGAGAAATCCGCATGGATCGATTCAGCGAGTCCGGCTTGCCGCTGTTTGAATCGAGATAGTGTGACGGCCATCGCACATTGCATGGCCTTACCCATGACGAATCTGCCGAACGGCCTATGGCTTACGGCTAGGGTGCTGCAACGCGTTTCAGGCTCGATTGCGGGCGCGCGACGGCGTACATCTCCCACGCAATCTGCTTGAGCAAAGCGGCGCGATCGTCACCTACCGCATACAAATCGAAGTGCGTCTTGCCTGGCAGGAAGCGGATGTCCGAACGCGCGTGCAGACCATCCAATGCGTCTTTCAGGCGGTGCGCGGCACCATCGAGGTAAAAGGTGTCGGCCGTGCCGACGATCAGGTGAATCTTTCCGTCCAGGTCCGGAGCCAACTCCGGCCAGTGGTCCTGCAGGCGACGGGCAATGTCGTAGTGATCACGCCAGTACGCGACCACCGCGGGGTCGACGTTGCCAGTGTCGCGATCGAACATGGGTATCGGGCGACCATCCTTGCCGCGCGGTGAAAACACCCATTCGAACGACGCCATCTGCCCGCCATAGCTGCCCAGCACGCGTTCCTGTTGCGCAAACTGCTGGAACGTGGCGAGCACTTTGCCTTTGTCGCGCACCAGCGGATAAGGCGAACCATCGGCCTTGCGGTACACATTGGCATGAGGCGCATAGAGATCGACGCCGGTGAAGTCATGGAAATCGCTGGGATCAGGCGATGTGGACCAGGTACCGCCGAAGATCTTCGGGTAGCGCGTCTGCAGCCACAGTGTCGCCCAGCCGCCCGAGGAGTGACCGTTAAGGAAACGACCGGATGCCCGGGGGTCCATGCGATACGTCGATTCCAGATGCGGAATCAATTCCTCCGTGAGCGCCTGCCCCCAGGGGCCGTTATTCACCGAATCAGCGAACTCGTGCGTACCGGTCGGCGAGGATTCGTCCAGGTACACCCAGATCATCGGCGGCATCTCACCCTTGGACATGGCGGACCAGGTACTCGCAATGCCCTTGGCGAAATGGTCCAGTCCACCACCGAAACCGTGCGTGAGGTACACCACTGGATACGTCGCACTAGCTTTCGGGTCGTAACCCGGGGGCAGCAATACAAAGCCGCGCATGTGGATGGACCGTCCCCAGAAGGCGGAGAGCACGGGACTGGTGAAGTCGATGCTGTCGAGGTGCTTGCGCGCCTCGACCAGCGCGTCGCGCATGGCCTGCGTGGACGAGGACGGCAGCGTCCACGGATCCTCCTTAGGCATCACGCTTGCCAGTGTGAGCGTAGGCGTCGCGCCCGCCGGCAAGTGCATTTTGATCACCGGGCTCACCACGTCGCCTGGCCCACGGCCGGTGTAGTTGTAGCTATGGTCAGGGTCGAGCACCGCCTGCACGTAGTAGTCGCCAGCCGGAAGCTGGGTAACCGGCAAGGGATAGCTGATCGCGTCCGCGTGGATGTCCACGCCCTGGCTGGCGGCAAGATGGCCCACTTCCTTGCCCACCACGATGACTTTGGCCGGGTCGAGCGTGTCGACGTCGACCTCGGTGACCTTGCCATCCTTGACGGCAGTCTCGGCGTCCTTCGCGTTTTCCACGAAGATCAGCAGCCGTCCGGAGCCCACATCCATGCCAGGGGCTCGCAGGTCGACGTGCCACTCCGGTGACGTCGCCACCGCGGTGTGGTCCACCGGCGAACAACCGGCGGCAGCCAGCCCCAGGCACAGCAGCGCGGAAAACTTCAGGCGATATGACGGCACGATGTACTCCCCCACGATGATCCCCTTGGTAGGGGATCATTCGGCGCAACAGGGGGAAATGTCCATCCCTCGTCGGGGGCTATGTCACTGGATACGTTCGCCCGTGCCGTAGGGTGGCTTGTCGCTCTGGCGGATCCAGTCCGCCAGCAAGCGGAAATAGCCATCCGTGATGCGCGTGACATGGCGGGTGCCATCGGCATCCTGGGTGAACTCGTACATGCCGTGGTCGGTGTGCGGGTACACGTAGAGGTCAATGGGCTTGCCTTCGCGCTTCAGCCCCGTCAGGCGCTCGCGCGTGAGAGCCTCGGGCGCGTCCCGGTCCTCGCCAGCAAGCACCCAGAGCTGAGGAATATCCAGGGCCCGGATGGCCGCGACGGCGTCGTAATGCCAGTCGATGTTGAGATTGTCGTAGCGCGGCGCACCGGTACGGCGCAGGTCCGCTTCGTCTTCCGCCAACAACTCACCGGTGTATTCGCCTTCGATGGTGTGCAGCCAGGGTTCGTTGGCGAACTTGCGCTTCACGGCGGCGAGTTGCTCATAGCCTGTCGTGAAGTGTGAGGCCATGATGGCACCGGTAGCGTCGGTGACTTCACGCACACGGGCGATGGCGGCCGTGTCGTAACCCTTCTCCTGCATCTCCACCACCGCTTGCTGCTGGTCTTCTTCCAGCGGCGTCATCACCAGGCCAAAACCCACCTCGACGAAATCGGCGTGTGAGAGGGCCGCCGCGCGTGGCGCCACCCAGCCACCCTGGCTGCCACCGAAGAAACCCGCGCGCGAATAGCGACCCGCTGCAAGCTTGCGTGCCTCTTGCAGCGCGGCAGCAGCGTCGTCGGCGAGAAGTTCGAAGTTCTGCGTGTAATCGCCGCTGGAGGCACCCGTGCCGCGCTTGTCGTACGCGAACACAGCCAAGCCCTGCGCCGCGAACATATAAGGGTAGTAGCCGCCGATAGCCGGCGTCTTCTCCGAGCCATGCACGAACACCACCAACGGCACCTTGCCGTTTGAGCGTGACGGTTCGATCAACATGCCGGCGAGCTCAGTGCCGTGGCTCTTGAAACGTGTGGGTGTCTCGCGGAACGTCCACTGTGGCTGCTGCGCAAACTGTCCATCGTTCTGGCGCACGCTGACTAGGCCCTTCTCGCAGTGCACCGGTCCATCCGGCGCATTGACGTCGCCGCGCCGACCGTCGAGAAAGGTGTAACGCTCCGGTGCCTGCGCGCCATCCCCTGTCGGGTTGGAAATCACGACGGGCGGCTTGCCGGTTTCGCCATACACGCCGTAACGACAGGATGGCGACGCCGCCAGACTGGCGCTGGCAAATGACAGGCACAGCAAACCTGCAACAACGTGCTTCATGGGGGTACCGCTCCGTGGTGGGGACGCCGCCACTATAGGCAGCGCCCCCGGGCTGCGCCCCTGCTGTTGGTCAGGGCTTGCCTTCCTTGATGGGTGCGAGTCGGAGGTCCTGAAAGTCGAAGCTGAAGTCGGTCAACGGCGACACGGGCTCCATGCGTACCTCACGCACCTTGCCGTCGGCATCGAGCGAGTAGCTGACGAAGGCATCCGCATTGAGTGCCCGATCATCCCAGCGCACGATGAAGGTGTCGTGCTGCCACGGCGTCATGGTGCCGACCAACTGCGCAGTCTTGGAGAACGTCATGCGCAGCTTGCCGCCCTGTTGGCTCACCACGATGTCGCCATACCACGGGTCGCGGAAAGTGCCGGCATAACCCGATAGCGGCAGCGACGACTTGCCGTTCTTGTCGCGTGCAGCCTCGTGCTGCTTCCAACTGTCGTCCGCGTTGCCTTCGGACTTCTTCACCGCGGCAGCGTACGCGGCCACCCAGTCGGTCTTGTCCTTGCCGAGGTAAGCATCGAGTACGCGATAGGTAACAGCGTTGAATGCGGCGCCCGATTCCTGATTGGTCAATACCACCACGCCGAGCTTGAGTTCCGGCACCAGCGTCACGCGTGACACCATGCCCGGCCAACCGCCCGTATGCCACACCAGTCGCTGGCCCTGGTAATCGGAAAGGAACCAGCCTTCGCCGTAGCCCGCGAAATTGGGGCGAATGGCCTTGAGTTCCGGCACAGGGGGCTCGGAAATCTTCATCGGCGTAAGCATCGACCACATCTGCTTCTGGCTGTCAGTGGAGAACAGCGGCTTGCCGTCGGGCAACGCGCCACCGGCGAGCTGCACGTTCATCCACTTGGCCATGTCGTGCACGCTGGCGTAGATACCGCCGGCGCCGGAATTGTTCGACCAGGCCATCGGCGGCACCGGTTTCAACTCGGTGAAGTTGAACTTGGCGTGGCCCATGGCCACGTCCATGCCGGGCTTGAGCTGCGACATGTCGATCAGCGATTCGTCCATGCCCACGGGTTTGAAGATGCGCTGGGTGATGAAGTCCGTATAGCTCTGTCCCGATACTTGCTCGATCACCAACGTGGCGACTGCGAACAGAATGTTGTCGTACGCATAAGCACTGCGGAAACTGGTGGCGAGCGGCACGTTGCGCAGACGCTGCACCACGTCCTTGGTGGAGTACGACGTCGGCGGCCAATACAGCAAGTCCCCCGCGCCGAGGCCCAGGCCGCTGCGATGGGCCAGCAGGTCGCGAATACGCATCTCGCGCGTCACGTACGGGTCGGACATCTGGAACCACGGCAGGTGATCGATCACGCGATCATCCATGTTGAGCTTGCCTTCCTCGGCCAGCATCTGCAGCGCAGCGGCGGTGAACGCCTTGGTGTTGGAGGCAATGGCGAACCGCGTGCGTGCATCGACGGCTTCGGGTTTGCCCAACTCGCGCAAGCCGTACCCTTGTTCCAGCACGACATGCCCGTCCTGGACGATGGCCACGGCGATGCCCGGCACGTCAAATTGCTTGCGCACGCTGTCCACGTAGGCGGAGAAATCCTGCAATTGCCCCGGCAGCGCCGGCTGCGCCTGAGTGGTTGTGGCGACAGGCGCCACGGCAGCCGGCGTCGTCTGCGCCCACGCCGGTGCGGTCAGGAAAAGCAGCGCGCAACAACCCACCACGCGCGGGGAAAGGGTTCGCAGAAACATTCGGCAACTCCGCAACAACAGAAGTCGACACTATCGCGGCAAAGCCGCTCCTGATCCAGCACTGAAGCACATGCCGGGAGCCATCTCGACGCCATGCGCCTCAGCACGGATCATGCAACGTTGCACCGAGGAGTTGGCATGAACGAAATGGCCGAATGGATCGCCACCCACGCCCTGCCCATCTGGGCGGCTCTGCTGATCGCCGCCCTGCTGATGGGTGACGTGGCATGGCAATGGAATCGCCGTCATGGCGAACGAACCACCGCGAACGGTGGTCGGCCTGTCGCTGTGCGTGGCGTCACCGCTTTGCTCCTGCTGATGTCGATGGGCCTGTTGTTCGCGGCTATCGCTGTGGCATTGAAGGAGGAAGCCACGCGGTGGCTGCCCTCCTTCGACCAGTCGCTGGCCGAAGACCTGCACAGCAGCATGCAACCCAGCGTGTTGGGAGCGGTAGCTGCGGTGTCCCATCTGGGGGATCTGGGTTCGGTGGCAACCGCCACAGTGGTCATCCTCGCTGCCCTGCTGCTACGCCGGCACCTGCGACTGGCAACCTGCTGGGCCATTACCATGGCGGGCATCGTACCGATCAACAGCGGCCTGAAGGCCCTGTTTCAGCGTCCGCGACCACTGAACAATCATGGTTTCATGGTCGAACATGGCTGGAGCTTTCCCAGTGGCCACGCGTTCGGCGCCATCGTGTTCTACGGAATGCTGGCCTACGTGTTGCTGCGACTGCTGCCGCATCGCTGGCACCGCTGGGTGATTGCCGGCGCCGTCGCCATGGTTGGCGTGATCGGCCTGAGCCGCATCGTGCTGCAGGTGCACTACTTCAGCGACGTCATGGCCGGTTACGTCAGCGGCATGGCGTGGCTGGCAGTGTGCCTTGGCGGTGCGGAGTGGTGGCGCCTGCACGCATCGACGCGCGCATAAGCTCGTTTCAGGACCGAACTTGCGGGGAACCGAACAGCTTCAGCGGGGCGAATAGAGCATGTCCTGCAGCAATCCCTTCGTTCGCTGGTCCGGCGATCCCAGCCAGGTAAGGTCGTCGTTGGCGGGATCGTTGCTGTCCGCATCGCTTGCTGCGCTAGGCTTGCGCCGTGCGAACAGCCCCGACATGGCGTGCGTGCTTTCGTCGTACAGGATCAGGATGCGTTCCGACGGGCAATCATGCGGCTTGCACGCCGCCGCCAGCAGCAGCGTGTGACCATCCAGCATGACCTGTTGGCGGGTGTCGCCACACCACCTTGCTTCGCCCACGCGGGCAGTTGGTCTGCGCCCGATAATGCAGCGAAGGCCGTGGAGAAATCCGGCCGCTGCATCAGGTCGTAGAGATAGGTCAGGCCGTTGGGACTGCTGGGTGTCGTCGCCAGCGTGGGATGAGGTGATGTCGCCGCGGTGGTCGGCGCACTCGCAGACGGTGCATTGCCATCGTGCTGCTGCGAACAAGCAGCACAGGCAACCGCCATGCCCAACGCGATGATGAAACGGTGACGCATGAAAACCTCCATGGTGATGCCGCGCGTCTGCCGGATCACCATGCGGACAAGGCGGCGTCTTGGCGACGCCGCCCTGCCAGCGGTCAAGCCAGCTTGCGCGCCGCAGCCACGACGTCAGCGTCGCCTGGCAACACCAGCAAGGCCGCGCCGGCGAGTGGCGTGTAGGTGTCGGCACCCACCACGCGCTCCAGCGGCGTGGCGCCGAAACCGCCTTCCACGATGGCGGTGATGATGCCCTCACCCACGCCAGCGCTACGACGACCTTCGTCCAGCACGATGATGCGTTTGGCCGACTTTGCCTGTGCAGCGATGAAGTTATTGTTCAGAGGCGCCAGCCAGCGTAGATCCACCACGCGCACCTTCCAACCAAGTTCAGCCTCGATGGTGCGTGCCGCGCGTAGCGCCATCGTCACGCCGTTACCGAAGGTAAACACAACAAGATCGTTCGCCGCTTCGTTGTAAATGCGGCCTTCACCCAGCGGCATGGCATCGCCCGGCGCGGGGTAACCGAATTGCCATTGGCCATCGCCGGCTTCGTACAGATCCTTGGTCATGTACAGCGCAATCGGCTCAAGGTAGGCGCACACACGCCCGTCGACCTTGGCCAACGCCGTCATGGTGCGCAGCATGGTCGCTGCGTCGTCGCCACGGCTCGGGCAACCCACCACCAGACCCGGAATATCGCGCAACGCGGCGATGGAATTGTCGTTGTGGAAGTGGCCGCCGAAGCCCTTCTGGTAACCCAGACTGGCCACGCGCATCACCATCGGGTTGCGGTATTGGTCGTTGGAGAAAAACTGCAACGACGCCGCCTCGCCACGGATCTGGTCGCACGCATTGTGGAAGTACGCCAGGTACTGGATCTCGGGCAACGGCAGCATGCCCATGTTGGCGTAACCCTGTGCCAGGCCCAGGATGATCGTCTCGTCCAGCAGCGTATTGAATACGCGACTGCCCTTGAAGGCTTTCTGCAGGCCCTTGGTGACGGTGTACACGCCACCCTTCTGCGCCACGTCCTCGCCAAACAGCAGCGACTCGGGGTACTTGGCCATGATGTCGTGCAAAGCCTGACCGATCTGGATGGCCAGATGACGCGGCGGCTGGTTCTCCGGCAGCTTGTCTTCGCTGCCGAAAGCAGCGACACGGCGCTCCTGATAATCGGTGCGCTCGGCCTCGGCCTTCACCGCGGCAGGCGTGTACGGCGCCAGCGGCTTCATTACCTGCTCCAGCGTACTCAGGCGCGGGCGGCGGTCCGCGTCTTCGGCGGCCTCGAAGCAGCGCTTGCGCGTCGCTTCGTAC
>NZ_JAELTQ010000171.1 GCF_016428905.1 Dyella sp. ASV24
TTTTCTTTGGGTTACTTTTCTTTTGGGCCAGCAAAAGAAAAGTGACTCGAGCGTCGGCAGACGATCGAAACGCCCGCTGCGTAAGCGGCCAGGTCGCCGTAACGCTCGAAGCGACAGCCGACCACTGCCGAAACGGGCTTCTGGCCTTTGTCCGGATAACGGCCAAAGATGAAATCGTGCCGGGAGCACCCACCCCTCACCCCAACCCTCTCCCCGAAGGGGAGAGGGAGCAGAGCGGAAGCCCTCCTGCGCCGCGGCACAAAGCCCCCCCTCATGCACTCCGATAAACCCCCAAATCCGCCTGCACCCCTAACCCGTGCATAAACCCCGCCGGATCAAACCGCTCCTTCGCATAGCGCGCCTGCATCACCGCCTTCGCCGCCGACATATGCGATTCATCAATCCACTCCACCACCGTCATCACATTGAACTCGCCACCGAGATCCGGCTGGGTGAGCACTAGGTTCTGGCGGCAACCCGGCAATTGATCCAGCGCGCGCTGGGTCAGGTGCAGGCGTTCAAGGAAGGCGTTCCATGCAGTGGCAGGGACGTTGAAACGGTCAATGCGGTAGACGGGCCGGCGATCGAAGGCGAGGGCGTGGTTCATGGGGGCACATTCCAAGTGAAGTGCGTGGCACTCTAAGACCTCAACTAAAGTTGAGGTCAAGAGGTATTGGATGAGTCGGGTTCCCCAGCATGGCCTGCCGATGACGTTGAGTGTCGGCGAGGTGGCGCGCCGCAGCGGCGTGGCGGTGTCGACGCTGCATTTCTATGAGACCAAAGGGCTGATTCGCAGCGAGCGGACGGTAGGCAACCAGCGGCGCTATGCGCGTGCCGTGCTGCGTCGGGTGTCGTTTATTCGCGTGGCGCAGCGTGTCGGAATCTCGCTGGCGGATATCGCCGCCGCGCTCGCGACGTTGCCGGTCACAGCGGCGCCGGGCAGGGAGGATTGGGCGCGGCTCTCCGCGGCATGGCGGGCGGAACTGGACGAGCGCATCGCGCAGCTGAAGAAACTGCGCGATGCGCTGGATGACTGTATCGGCTGCGGATGCCTGTCGATCGACCGCTGCCGCTTGCGCAATCCGAACGACAGGCTCGGTGACGATGGTGCTGGCCCGCAGCGGCTGCTGGTGAAGAAGTAGCGCTGCAGGAGCGCGCTTCTTCCCGTCAGATCCTTTCAGGCGTACTGCGCGACGCCATTGCCGAACGACCAGTTCTCCTTGCCGGTTTCCAGCAGGTTGATGAATACGTCCTGGGGCCTTAGTCCCGGCTCCTTGCTGAGCAGTTCGGCGGCGCGCTGGTAGAAGGCTTTCTTCTGTTCAATCGTGCGGGTGTTGTTGCAGGCGATCTGGATGATCACCAGGTCGTCGGTGCGCGGTACGTCCAGATAGTTCGGGTCGTAGTCGAACTCTTCCGCGTCATGCTGATGCACCAGGATGAAGCGGTCGTTCTGGGGTACGTTGAATGCCTCGACCATGGCGCGATAGATGCTGTTGCGGATGGCGGCGATGTGTTGCGCGCTCTTGCCGCGACGAAGTGAGATGCGTACGAGGGGCATGGGGAATCTCCAGGGAAGGCTCAGGGTTGGGAGACGTGGCCGACCTCGTACCACTGGCCGGCGGATAAGGCGGGGCGCGGTTCGTCCCATAGGCGGAAGCTCACGCGCGTCCACGTGGTGGGTTCGAAGGCACTGACAGCACCGAGTGCGCCACGCTCCACGTCGCGTTGCAGCTGAGCGCGATGTTCCTCGCGCAAGGTGTCGAGTGCGGTGTGCGGCGCGATGGGGTGTATCTCGCGCGATGCAAAGCGCGCATGCCGCGTTTCGGGCGACAGATAGGCATCCCACACTGGCCACACGCGGATGGAAGGCCAGCCGAAGGCTTTCACCATGTTGGCAAAGCCGTCACTGCCCAGGAAGCGTTGCATCGCAGCGCTGTCCTTCCAGACGTAGAACGGCGCATACAGGTTTTCGCTCGATGACGGCCCGCGCTCCGCATACAGGTAGCTTTTCAGCAGCAGGCCGTCGAAGTGATCCAGCATGTGGCCTTTGTCGGCGATGCGCTGGCGAATGATCGCCATGTCGTAGTCGGCCGGCAGGGTGAAGCTGTATTGCATGGCGATCATGCGCGCGTCTCCTGGTCTTTCAGTTCACGCAGCCGTGTCACCGCCGATGCGGCGGCAGGCCAGCCGGCATAGAAGGCCAGATGGGTGGTGAGTGCGACGAGTTCGTCAAGGCGGAGGCCGTTGTCACGCGCGCGTTGCAGGTGGAAGGGCAACTGCTCGGTGCGGCCGAGCGCGATCAAGACGGCGACCGTGGCAAGGCTACGGTCACGCGGGGCCAGTGACGGGTCGTTCCACACTTCGTTGAACAGCACGCGGTCGGTGAGCTCGGCGAAGGCTGGCGCGATGTCGCCAAAACGCTGCTGGCCGTAGTCCGGGTGGGTCTCCATCGAAAGCCTCCTCGTGCTTGACGGGGGTTAGCCTAAGGCGGAGAGTATCATCCCGAAAATCGGAAAATATGGGATTAATAGTCCACTAAAGCGGGACGGTTATCATGCGGCGCATCACTTTTGATCTCGACGTACTCCGCACCTTTGTCACCGGTGTGGAAGCGGGCAGCTTCGCCAAAGCGGCGGAGCGCCTGAACCGCTCTACTTCGGCGGTGAGTGCGCAGCTCAAGAAGCTGGAGGAGCAGGCTGGCATGCCGGTGCTGCGCAAGTCCGGCCGAGGCATGGCGCTGACCGAGGCGGGCGAAACCATGCTGGCCTATGCGCGCCGGCTGCTGGAGCTGAACGACGAAGCCGCCGCGGCCCTGCATGGGGCGGATCTCGAAGGTTGGGTACGGCTCGGCCTGCCGGAGGATTTCGGGGAAAGCCTTCTCACCGAGGTGCTGGGCCGCTTCGCGCGCTCGCATCCGCGTGTGAGGGTGGAAGTCCGCATCGCACGTAACACCGAACTGCTCGATCGCGTCGGCTCCGGTCGCCTCGATCTGGCACTGGCCTGGGATGGAGGCGTGTCGACACCGCATGAGGAACGCATGGGCAGCATGCCGCTGCGCTGGATCGGTGGTGCAGATGCGGCACCTGCATGGCCCCGTGATGACGACGAGCCACTGCCGCTGGTGATGCTTGAGGCGCCGTGCATCATGCGCACCGCCGCTACCACAGCCTTGGACCGGGCCAACATTCCCTGGCGCATTGCCTTTACCAGCGCCAGCCTCGCCGGAACCTGGGCCGCAGTGGCGGCGGGGCTCGGTGTGTCGTTGCGAACACCCTATGGATTGCCACCCAGCGTGCGCGCGCTGTTACCGCGCGAGACGGCGTTGCCGCCATTGGGCGAGCTGGGTCTGCGCTTGCACCGAGCCGATGCGGAGCCATCACCGGCGGTGGACCGCCTCGCGACGATCCTCACTCAGCAATGGCAGGAGCTACCGCTGGCAGCGTGATTCGCGACATGCATCGCTGATATCGCTGATCGGAGTCGGCTTACAACGCAGCGCCGTGGAATAATGCGAATCCCCCGAATGGAGCGTGCGAGTGGATAGCCACCATTTCCTGGAAACGGCGCTGGTTTTCCTGGTGGCCACGGTCATCGCGGTGCCGCTGACCAAGCGCTTCCGGTTGGGGTCGGTGCTCGGCTATCTATTGGCGGGCATCGTGATCGGTCCGCAGGAGCTGGGACTGATATCCGATACCTCGGGCGTGGCGACCATCTCCGAATTCGGCGTGGTGCTGATGCTGTTCGTCATTGGCCTGGAGTTGTCGCCGCAACGCCTGTGGGTCATGCGTCGGCAAGTGTTCGGCACGGGCCTCTTGCAGGTGCTAGCAACCAGCCTGGTCATTGGTGCCGCCGCCTACTATCTGTTCGGTTTCACGGTGAACGCGGCAGCGATCGTCGGTGGCAGCCTTGCTCTATCGTCAACGGCGTTCGGCTTGCAGATCCTCGCCGAGCGCAAAGAAGCGGGCACGGCGTATGGCCGTCAGGCCTTCGCCATTCTGCTGTTCCAGGATCTCGCCGCCATTCCGTTGATTGCCGCGGTGCCGTTGCTGGCGAGCGCATCGAGCAAGCATGGCTTTGATCCGTATGCGGTGCTGCGCACCGTCGCGGCCATCGTGGTGGTGATGGTCGGTGGCCGTTACCTGTTGCGCCCGGTGTTCCGTTTTGTGGCCAAGGCGGACAACGTAGAAGTGTCGACGGCGACGGCTCTGCTGGTGGTGATGGGCACGGCGTGGCTGATGGAGCAAGTCGGCGTGTCCGCGACGCTGGGTGCGTTCCTCGCTGGTGTGCTGCTGGCGGACTCCGAGTACCGGCACGAGCTGGAGTCGCACCTCGAGCCGTTCAAGGGGTTGCTGCTCGGCTTGTTCTTCATCAGCGTGGGCATGTCGATGGACCTGACCCTGCTGATCGAGCGGCCGGGGTTGATCGCTTTGCTGGTGGTGGGGCTGTTGCTGCTCAAGGGCGCTCTGCTGTGGCCGTTGGGGCGCATCGTGGGTGGACTGGGTAATCGCGATGCATTGCGCCTCGCGGTGCTGCTGGCCTGCGGTGGCGAATTCGCGTTTGTGGTGCTCAAGCTGGCGCGTGAGCAGAGCCTTATCACCGACAGGCAACATGGTCTTCAGGTACTCGCCATCACCTTGTCGATGGCGCTCACGCCGCTGATGGTGGCGGGGCTTGGGCGGGTGCTGAAGAGGTCCGAGACCAAGAAGGAAAAGCGCGAGTTCGACACGATTGTGACTGACTCGCCGCGCGTGATCATCGCCGGCTACGGCCGTATGGGGCAGATCGTGGCGCGCATGCTACGCGCGCAAGGCATCCCGTTTGTGGCGCTGGATCACTCGGTGGAGCAGATCGACCTGGTGCAACGCTTTGGCAAGTGGAGCGAACTTTTCTATGGCGACCCCGCACGTCCGGAACTGCTGCGCGCCGCTCAGGCGGACAAGGCCGATGTGTTCGTGCTGGCGGTGGACGACCCGGAGGCGAGTCTGCGTACGGCGCGTGTGGTGCGGCGCATGTATCCCGGTCTGAAGATCATTGCCCGCGCACGCAATCGCCAGCACGTGTGGCGTTTGATGGATCTTGGTGTGGAAATGCCGGTGCGCGAGACGCTGTACTCCAGCCTCAAGATGACGCGTCAGACGCTGGAGGCGCTGGGCATATCACCAGAAACGGCGGCCGATCAGGTCGAGCGCTTTCGTCGCCAGGACGCTGAGCTGCTCAAGCGCCAATACCTGGTTTACGACGACGATGCGCGCATCGTGCAGACTACCCGCGATGCGCTGACCGACCTGGAGCAATTGTTCCAGGCCGATGCTTCGCCCGAGGCCAAGCGCGAACGTGAAGAGCCCACGGACGCGAAGCCGAACGACGAAGACGTGACGCGCTAAGAGCGCATCGTCGCGCGTCAGGCGCGATTTCCTGCGCACCAAAGCTGAACACGCAGCGCGGCAACTTACGTTTCATCCGCAACTCATTTCGCCGCGAATGAGGAAAGATGACGCCGCCAGAGGGTCGTGCCGCCGGGGGGCGGGCCACCTGATGGATCGGGTTTTCCCGACGTCTGTTCGACTTTGCATGAGCCAGCGCGCGGCACGCCATCCCGTCGTCATCCGTTTTGGACGATTGGGCGACACGATCTTGTTGCAACCGCTGTTGCACAAGCTCAGGCATCGCTATGGCGGCGCTTGCCGCCTGGTGTCGCTGGGTGCGAGTTCGCGCGTGCTGTACGAAGGCAATGAAGATGTGGCCGAAGTACGCCATTTCGATAGCCAGTACGGCGCCCTGTGGCTGAATCCGCAGCGTCTACGCACGGCGTTGTCGTTGCGCGAACTGCGCGAGTCACCGTTCTATATTTGCGAGCCGGACGTGCGCACGCGCACTAAAGTGCGCCCCATGCTGGCGCTGGCGGGCATTCCGGCCGAGCACTGCGTGTTCATCGAAGACACGCCGCTGTACCAGGCGGAACATTGGGTGGATTGGCTGATGCGCTTCGCAGATGAAACGCCGCTGGCGTTTCGCGATGCGCTTTGCCCTGATCGCGCATGGCCTTGCGCACCGCACCTGGAACCCACCGCCGCTGAGCTGGGCGAGGCAGGTCAATGGCTTGCCCATCACGATATGCATGGGCATCCGCTGGTGCTGCTGCAACCGGCCAACAAACGCACCATGCGCTGGAATGGCGTGCGCAAGCGCGATGACGACGACAAGTCGTGGCCGGTGGAGCGGTGGGCCGCGCTGTGCAAGGCGATCCTCGACCATATGCCTGAGGCGCGCGTGGTGTTGTGCGGGTCTGCGGCGGAGGCGGGCTATCTCGCGACCATCGGCAAGGCTGCGGAACATGCCAACGTGATCGTGCCACGCGAGGGGCTGCCCTTGGGTCAGCTGCGCGCATTGCTGCATATCGCGCACAGCATGGTGTCGGTCGATACGGGGCCGGCGCATTTGGCGGCCGCCGTGGGTTGTCCGTTGGTGGTGCTGTTCGGCAATCGCTGGCCGTCGATGTGGACGCCACGCAGCGCCACGGGCAGCGCAGTGCATGCCATCGGCGGTTTGCCGGACGTGCCGCGTATCGATCACATTGGTTTGGATGAAGTGGCACAGGCGTGGCGCCAGTTGCCGCCGCGTCCCGCGCCCATGGCTCGTCGCCCATCGCAGAAGGCGATTAGGGCTTAGAGCCTGCTCAAGATCTCGATTCCTACCGCTCGTCATTCCGGCCCTTGCCCCTTTTTGTGGGTACGCCGGAATGACGTTGAGGAAGATGTGGGCTCACGCGAGATCGTGAATGGATCTCGTGCCCGTTCACTTCAGTCCGAGGGCTGCGCCGGCTGCCGCAACATCTGCCGCACGCTGGGAATGCTCCCCGTGCTTCGTGCCGCGAGTTCGTGGGCAATATCGATGTAGCCGATCGCGCGCGCCACGTCTGCGGCGGTGCGCCCGAAGGCATCTTCGGCTTGGCGATCTGCGCCACGTGCCAGCAGTACGCGAGCCGGCGCGAGCAGCGCGTGCATCGCACACGCATGCAGTGCCGTCACGCCACGCTGGTCGGCGTGTTCCAGCACGGCGCCAGCATCCAGCAGCACCGGCACCAGCGCACCGATGTGGGTGGGGTCGCATTCGCTGCCCGGGCGCAAATGCGCACCCAACAGCAGCAACAACGGTGTCTTGCCTTCCTTGTCGGCCAGGCTGACGTCAGCGCCGCGCTTGAGCAGCGCGTCGAACAGGCGTCGTGCGCGCAGGCTATCGTTGTGATCGAAGCCATACTGCGCGGCGGCGTGCAGCGCGCCATGTCCGCGCGCATCGACCGCATTCACCTCGGCACCGCCGTCGAGCAGTTGCTCGGCAATCTCGGGGTAACCCATGGCTGCGGCGATCATCAGCGCGGTGGCGTCGCCGGGCAGGCGCTGGTCAACGGCAGCGCTGTTTTGCAGCAACAAGGCAACAAGCGTTTCGCGGCGCGCGCTCACCGCAGCGGCCAGCGGTGTCATGCCATTGGTGGCGGCGAGCGCGGCGTCAGCCCCCTTGTCCAGCAACAGGGCTGCGACTTCGCGCTGGCCTGCACCGCAGGCGTGAAGCAGCGCCGTGGCGCCCTGGCGATCTTGGGTGTCGACGGCAAAGCCAAGTTCCAGCATGCGCTCCACGGCGGCGAGCGCGCCGGTTTTGGCGGCAGACGGCAGGTCGTCGGCGCGCAATGGGCGCAAGGGCCGCGCCCAGTCGCCCCAATTGAGCCAGCGCTCGACGGCTTCGTGCTCCAGCGAGAGACCAAGCGGCGTCTCGCCATTGGCGTCGATGGCTTCCGGGTCGGCACCGTGTGCAACCAGCGAACGCACCAGCGGAAGCGCGCGCTCACCATGTTCCAGGGCCGCGAACAACGGCGTACGGCCGCTGGTATCGCGCGTATTCGGGTCACAGCCGCGCGTCAGCAGCGCCTGCAGTAGCGCTGCGTGGCCGTACGTCGCGGCCAGGTGCACCGGAGTGCGCTCACGCGTATCGGCACCAAAGGGGTCTGCGCCACGATCGAGCATGATCAGCGGCAGTGCTGAACCTTGTGCGCTGTCTTCCAGCTTCAGCAAGGCTTGCGCCAGAAGGCCGGCACCGGCCGGCGTCGCGCCAGCGTCGAGCAGGTCTTCGACGGCTTCCGTGGCGGTAGGCAATTGCTGCAGCAGGGCGTCGAACAGGCGGCGACCCAGCGGGGGCAGCGACGGCTCCACACCTTCCACGGTCTCCGCGTCGTCGACCAGCTGAGGCTGCAGTCGCGCTTCGGGATCCAGCGCGTGATCCAGCAGCCAGCGGCGTCCGGCGCTCTGTCCGGGGCCTGCCAGGTCCAGATATAGCTGAGCCAGCTGTGATTGCGGCCAGTCGCGTACGCGATGGGTAAAGGTAGACACCACGGCCCAGTGACCAAAGCGCAGCGCATCGAGCAGATGCGCGGGCGTGTCCGCGCCTTCGGGCATGGCATCCATGCTGAGGCTGGCGGGCAGCGGGGTTTCCGGATCGAGCAGGGTGACCAGATCCCAGCGGCCGGCAGCGGCGGCGTAGTCGAGCGCGCTGCGGCCATTGCTGCCGGGGGTCCGGGGTTCGGCGCCAAGTGAAAGCAGGGCGCGCACAACTTCCGCGTGGGCCTGCGGTGACTGGCAGGCCAGGGTGAGCGCATCGCGGCCGTGGCTGTCGCGTGCTCGAGCATCGGGCTGCGCTTCGGCCAGCAGTTTGACGATGCCGACAGCGCCGGCGCGAGCGGCTTCCATCAACGCGGTGCTGCCATGGCGATCGGTGAGACCCACGTCCGCGCCTGCTGTGCGCAGTGTGCGTGCAATTTGTTCGTGGCCTTCGGCTGCGGCGGCCATCAGCGCGCTGCGGTGGCGCGCATCGACGGCGTTGACGGCGGCGCGGTGCTTGAGCAACAACTTCACGCCTTCCACATCGTCGTCTGGCACGCCAGCGGCGGCGACCAGGGCGGGTTCACCATCGGCCGGCGTCGGTTTGGCGCCGCGCTCAAGCAGGAACTTCGCGACCGGCCAGTTGGCCGCACGGCAGGCAATAGCCAGCGGGCTCAGGCCGGCCTTGTTGAGCGCGTTGATCGATGCACCGGCATCCAGCAGCATGGCCGCCACGATGGGTTCACCACTAAGCACTGCACC
>NZ_JAELTQ010000172.1 GCF_016428905.1 Dyella sp. ASV24
CTTCCAGGGCTTGCCGGCGCGCATCTGCTGGGTGGGCCTGGGCCTGCGCCACAAGCTCGGCTTGGCGTTCAATGAGATGGTGCGTAAGGGTGAATTGAAGGCGCCGGTGGTGATCGGTCGCGATCATCTCGACTCCGGTTCCGTTGCCAGCCCGAATCGCGAAACCGAGGCGATGCGCGACGGTTCGGACGCTGTGAGCGATTGGCCGCTGCTCAACGCCATGCTCAACGTCGCCGGTGGCGCGACGTGGGTGTCGCTGCATCACGGCGGCGGCGTGGGCATGGGTTATTCGCAGCATTCGGGCGTGGTGATCGTGTGCGACGGCACCGAGGCGGCGGACAAGCGCATCGCGCGCGTGCTGTGGAACGATCCGGGCACGGGTGTGATGCGTCATGCCGATGCGGGTTACGACATCGCCATCGAATGTGCGAAGGAGCGGGGCCTTAACTTGCCCATGCTCTGATCCGGTAACGGTGCCTTGCGCGTGGCGCAGGGCACCGCCTGGGCCTGTCCGCGCGCGGGCAGGCCGTTGCCCCTGATTTGCCACCCTCCACTGCCAGAGTGTCCGGCGACCAACCTGACGACAAGGGCTCTCCATGGCTTCTCCCTACATGCGTCGCGCGCTCGCGGCGGCGGTTCTGGCACTGGCATGCGCGGGTACTTCGCATGCGCTTCCCGCGTTGGGGCAACCGGCGCCAACCAGTACGAACGAAACGCTGCAGCATTCGCTTGAAGCGCTGGCCCAAGGCGCGCGCCCAGGTGTGCTTGGTGTTGCGGTGCTGGATCTGGATTCCGGCGCTTCTGCGCGCATCAACGCTGATCAAGCCTTTCCGATGATGAGCGTGTTCAAGGCGCCGGTAGCTGCGGCGGTGTTGTCGCACATCGACGCTGGAACGCTTTCGTTGCAGCAGCCGGTGACGATCACGCGCGACCAGGTGATGGGCGGTTCGGCCATTCCCTCTGTTGGTGCGCATTTCCGTGGTGAGCGCATGACCTTCACCGTCGAGCAGCTGTTGAAGGCGGCGGTGAGCGAAAGCGACAACACCGCCGTGAATGCATTGATCCGCACGCTGGGTGGCCCGTCCGTGGTCACGGATTATCTGCACGCTCACGGTGTCGATGGCATGCGCGTCGATATCGACGAAGCTCAGGTGTCGCAGGTGTTCGACGGCCTGCGACCGGGCGAGAAAGAACCTTTCGACGAAAGTCATGATGCGGCCAAGGAGCGTTACCAGCGCGGCTACAAGGCTTTCCTGGACGATCCGCGCAATCGTTCCTCACCGGACGGCGCCATCGTCTTTCTGCACAAGTTGGTCGGGCGCGAGTTGCTTTCGCCGGCATCGACGCAGCGCCTGCTGGCGTTGATGGAAGCGCAGACCATACCCAACCGCTTGCGGGCGGGGTTGCCGCAAGGCGTGCGGCTTGCCGACAAAACGGGTTCCTCAGGATCGCTGGGGGCGCGTCAGGCGGCCTACAACGACATCGGCATCATCACCTGGCCAGATGGCCACCGGGTTCTGGTCGCGGCATTCCTGCTCGACTCGCCGATGTCGGACAAGGCACGCAGCGCCCTGTATGCCGATATAGCGCGCAGCGTGGTGGCCGCGACGCATCCCTGAGCCCGGCAGTGGTGCTGTCCGGGCACCAGGCGCATGATGTCGTCACATCCAACCTGGAGGTGCGACATGCCGGTCGAGCTCAAGATGTTGGGATGGTCGACAGCACTGGGGCTGGTCTATCTGGTGTTCGCCACGCTGCTCTCGCTGACGCAGCGTGGCATGACCTGGAATGCGGGCAACCGGGATGAGCTCATCCCGCTCACCGGATTCGCCGGGCGGGTAGATCGAGCCAGCCGGAATTTCCTCGAGACGTTTGTGTTCTTTGCCGTGGCCGCGCTGGCGGTCGTGGCAGGGCAGTGCACCAACGCCCAGACGGCACTCGGTGCCCAACTTTATTTCTGGGCCCGCGTTGTTTATCTGCCTGTCTATGCGATCGGCATTCCCTATCTGCGCACCCTGGTCTGGGCCGTGTCGGTGGTAGGGATCGTGATGGTGCTGTCCGGCGTGTTCTGTTCGCACTGACATGCCATGCCTGCGGCCTTGCCGCTACGTGATGCCAGCGTGAAAACCTTGCCTCTGGTGGCTTCCCCGGGGGTGTGGCTTTCGTCAAAAGATTGGCGTTCGCCGGTTTTTCGGCGCCATTTTTCTGGCGTTCTTACGTCGCGCGACCGCGCGACATTTTTAATTTTTCAATCCCCATCAACCAGTTATGAGGTTTACGGAACAAGGCCTCGAACGGGGCGTTCGCAAGCTCTCCAAGGCGTGACCACTATGCAGGTCCGGCGCGGTTCGCGCCGGGCCGCCGACAGGGTCTGGCGGTATTCCCTGATTGATCATTGGAGAAATTGCATGAACACCAACACTGTACGCACCGGCTCGCTGACCGAACTTTCCAGCTACCCGAAGTGGGCGCGCGAAATGGTTGAAGCCTGCGAACCCGCCCGCCGGAGCGTTCGCGACCATGTGATGTGGGACATGATGAAGGACGGCAGCATCGATCCGCAGACCATGCGCAATTTCATGGTCGGTACGTGGTCGCTGATCGAGCGCTTCCCGTCCTTTATGGCGCTGAGCCTGCTCAAGACGCGATACGGAAGGAGTGCCGGCGACAACATGGCACGACGCTGGCTGGTACGTAATATCCGTGTGGAACAGAACCATGCGGAGTACTGGCTGGATTGGGCCGAAGGCGCAGGCGTGCCGCGTGAAGACGTTCTTGACGGAATGCCGCCACGTGGCACCCAGACGGCTGCCGACTGGTGCCACGACGTCTGTGGCCGCGACAGCCTTGCGGCAGGCATTGCCGCCACCAACTACGCCATCGAAGGCGTCACCGGCGAGTGGTCCGCGAAGGTGTACGACAGCGTGGCCTACGCCAACAGCCTGCCGGAGGCCGGACGAAAAGCTACCCTGCGTTGGCTTCAGCTACACGCGGCCTATGACGATACTCATCCGTGGGAGGCGCTGGAAATTGTCTGCACCCTGATGGGTAGCCAGCCCGCCCCCGAAGAAGTGGAGCACGTGCGGGAATGCATTGAGCGTAGCTATGTAAGCCTGCACTACGGCCTTGAACGCTGCTTGATGCGGCACACCGTGGGCGAGGTGGAAGAGCAGGCGGCGTAACGGAATCTCGTCGTCGACAGAATGGCGGGACGAGATGTAGGTTAGAGCCTGCCCTCATAGTCCAAATGTGTCGCGCCGGGAGCTGTTTGCTCGCGGGGCAAGGAAGAGAGAGGGAATGTATGTCAATACAAGACCGAACGATGACGCGGTCCCGTGGGCAAACAGACCCGGCCCTTCGGGTTGCCCAGCCGAGGCCAGCATGCGGCAGCCCGCGGCTTGCCCATGCCGCCAGCATGGGCTGCGCCGCGGTCTACCACCTGCCGACCTCGGCAGGGCAACGCGACATATTTGGACTGTGAGGGCAGGCTCTTTGAGTGGTCGTGTAAAAGGACGCCATGGATTTGATCCGTAGCACCTCTCCAAGACCGCTGTCCCGTCGCTTGAGGCCATTGGCCTACGGGCTGGTGGCCGTTATCGGCCTGATTCTCATACTTACCTGGGGAGCCCTCCAGGTCCAGGTCACTCTCGCCGGTTTCCTCAACGGCGAGAGTGTCTGGAGCAAGGCGCAGAAGCAGGCCGTGGTGGACCTGCTTGGCTACGCCGATGGTGGGGATGCCGCCCGGCTCACCCGCTTCCGCCAGAACTACGAATTGCTGAGGTCCGACGGCTGGGCGCGCGACGCCATTGCCTCGGGCCATTACGATCGCGAGCAGATCCATCAGGCTTTCGGGCGGGGCAAGATTCTGCCGCAGGCAGAGCCGGGGATGATCTTCATGCTGCGCTTCTGCACCGGTGCGCCACATATGCGTGAGGCGGTGGCCTTGTGGCGCGCGGCGGATCATCCGCTGATCCAGTTGGATGCCATCGCGAAGGAGCTACAGGACGCTTACGCACGCGGGCAGCCCGACCGCTCGTGGGTGCAATGGCAACTCGATCGCATCAACGGGTTGAACAACGAACTCGAACCGCTTACCAACGGGTTCTCTCTTGAGGTGGCGCAGGGCGCCATCTGGTTGGGGCGCGTGCTGTTCGCTGCCGTCTTCCTCACGGCTTGTGCGGCGTCGCTGCTGTGGCTGCGCATGGCGCGGCGCATCCTGTTGCGTATCCGGGGCACCGAGGAGCGCTACAGCGTGCTGTTCAACAGCGCCGCCGACGCCATCCTGATGGTGGATGAAGAAAGCGGCCGCATTCTGGAGGCGAATCGCACCGCGCTGCAATGGACCGGACGCGACGTGGACGACCTGGCTGGCGAGGAACTCTCGACCTTCTTTTCGCCGCTGCTGCATCGCGCCGATGGCGCGGTTACCGGCGAGTTGCGCGGGCCGGGCGACGAAATGCGTCCCGTGGAGATGCGCAGCAGCGTGACGCACTGGGGCACGCAGAGTGTGCGTCAGTCCATCATGCGCGACATCACCGAGCGCGTGAACCTGGAGCAGCAGCGGCGGATCGCATCGGAGGCCCTGGCCAGCATTGCCGAGGGTGTGATCATCGCCGACGCCGATCGCCGGGTGGCGCGCGTCAATGCCGCGCACATCCGCATGACTGGATTCACCGTGCAAGCCCTGCTGGGGTTGCGGTTCGACGATCTGCGCTGCCTGGCCGACGGTTCGCCGTTGCCTGATTCGGTGTGGGAAGTCATTGAGGCAGAGGGCAACTGGGTGGGCGAGGTGCGTAGTCGCCGCATGGATGGCACCAGCTACCCGGAGCTGCTCAGCATCAGCGCCATCCGCAATCCCGAAGGCGAGGTGCAGCATTACGTCGCCGTGATCAACAACATCAGTGCGGCCAAGGCGAACGAACAGCGCCTGCAATACATGGCAGCGCATGACACGCTGACCGGCTTGGCCAATCGCGCCGAATTCGAACGACGCTGCGTGCAGGCAGTCGTACGCGCCGAGCGCGACCGTGGCATGGCCGCAATCATCTTCATCGATCTGGATGCCTTCAAGGCTGTGAACGACAGTTACACCCACGCCATCGGCGACCAGTTGCTGGTGAAGGTGGCCGAACGCATTGGCTACGAGCTGGGCGATAACGGCGTGGCGGGGCGCATCGGTGGCGACGAGTTCACCGTGCTGCTGTCGGACCTGCATTCGCGCGAACAGGCCAGTGCGTTGTCAGGACGATTGCTCTCTGTGCTGTCTACCCCCTTTGCCGTGGGTGATTACGAACTGGCACTCAGCGCCAGCATTGGCATTGCCTGCTTTCCACTCGATGGCACCGATGTGCCCACCCTTATCACCAATGCCGATGCGGCCATGTACGCAGCCAAGACCGAGGAACGCAATGCGTTCCGCTTCTATTCGCCGCGCATGCAAGCGGATGCGCGGCGGCGTATCGCGTTGGCGTCGGAACTGCGCAAGGCGCTGGCCGAAAGCGAATTCCGGCTGGTGTACCAGCCCACGGTGGAAATGCGCACCGGGCGTATCGTGGCAGTGGAGGCGCTGCTGCGCTGGTTCCACCCGAAGCGCGGCCTGATCGCACCGGGCGAATTCATCCCCATGGCGGAGAAACTGGGGTTGATCCGCCGCATCGACCAATGGGTGCTACAAGCCGCCTGCCAGCAGATGTTCGACTGGGATAAGGCCGGCCTGCCGCCGTTACGCATGGCGGTGAACGTGTCCGCCAATTGGTTCGGCCAGGCCAACTTTGTTGATGAGATCCGCTCGCTGCTGGAGGCACGCCGCCTGGCTCCCGAACGGCTGATGCTGGAGATCACCGAAGGCGCGATCCTGCGACTTGGTGAGGAAATGGAGCGCACGCTGCATGCGCTCCACTCGCTGGGCGTGGGCGTGGCCATCGACGACTTCGGCACCGGCTATTCGTCAATGAGCTACCTGAAGCTGCGTGCCATCGACTACCTGAAGATCGACCAGAGTTTCGTCGCGGGTTTGCCCGATGACAGCAGCGACGGCGCCATCATCGAGGCGATGCTCACGTTATGCCGTCGGCTGGATATCAGTCCGATCGCCGAGGGTATTGAAACGGAAGAACAGCATCGCTTCCTGCTGCGTGCCGGATGCGTCGAAGGGCAGGGCTTCCTTTACTCGCGTCCCGTCGAACCTGCCGTCATTGCCCAATTGCTTACCCCCGGGCGGCGTCAGGGCAACTCTCACTTGCGCCTGGTTCCGCCCGAGGCCGGCTAGCGCGACCGTTCAGTGCAGCACGACGCTGACGACTTCGCGATCGGGCTGATACAACGCAGGGAACTGTTGCTTGAGGTGCGCCACCTTGGGCGCGTCGTTGAACACGATGTATGAGTCGTCGGGGTGACGCTTCGCATAGTCCTGGTGATAGGACTCGGCCACGTAGAAACCCTTCAGAGGCACTACCTGCGTCACGATGGGATCGCCGAACGCATGGGCCGCACCGAGTTGCGCAATGTAGGCGGTGGCGACGCGCTTCTGTTCGTCGTTGCTGTAGAAGATCGCGGAGCGGTACTGCGTACCCACATCCGGGCCCTGTCGATTGAGCTGGGTCGGATCGGTGGCGACCGAGAAGTACACCTTGAGCAACTGCCCATAGGTGACCTTGCTGGGGTCATAGACGATCTTCACGGATTCGGCATGCCCGGTATCGCCATCGCTGACCCGGTCGTACTCCGCCGTATTAGCTGCGCCACCGGAATAACCGGCCAACACTTTCTTCACGCCTTTGACGTGCTCGAAGACGGATTGGAGGCCCCAGAAACAGCCTCCGGCCAGCACCGCGACCTGATCGCCCTGAGCCGGCGCGGCGTCCACCGCGGGATCGGGAAGCGGTGCGGCGCTGCTGCTGGCCGTGGCCAGCGTGCAGGCGCCCAGGCCTGCCATTAACAACATGCCTGCGAGGGCAGGGAACAGCGTGAATCGGCGGATGCTCATAGAGGAACGCTCCATCGAAAGAAGGGACGGACTGCCCCGCCACAGCCGGCGCGGGTTCTGTTTCCTTATTCGCCGCGGGATCGCTTTCGGTTACCTCCATGCTGGCACGCCGTGACGGATGGCGTGCGAAAGCTGCGCCAAGGCAGTGTTATGGTGCGGCTCCCTTCCCAGTGGGCATCCCCATGGCGCACCGCCTCGATCTGGACGGTTATCTGCAACGCATCGGCTTCGTCGGCGAACCGAGGGTGGACGTCGCCACCTTGCGCTCCCTTGCGACGGCGCATATCGAGGCCATTCCGTTCGAGAACCTCGATCCTTTGCTGGGGCAGCCGGTGTCGCTGGACCTTGCGGCTATCGAAAACAAGCTGGTGAAGAACCACCGTGGAGGCTATTGCTTCGAACAGAACGGCTTGTTCATCGCCGCGCTGCGGGCCATCGGGTTCGACGTCACTGGCCTGATCGCCCGTGTGCTGTGGAACAAGCCTGAGGATGCCGCGGTGGCGCAGTCACACATGCTGCTTCGCGTCGAGGTGGAGGGTGAAAGCTGGCTTGCAGATGTGGGCTTCGGCAGCATGGCGTTGGGTGGCGCGTTGCGGCTGGTAGCCGACGAAGCACAGCCGACGTCGCTGGAACCGTTTCGCCTTGTCACGGACGGCGTCCAATGGCGCACGCAGGCACTGGTGCGCGACGAATGGCGCACGTTGTACCGCTTTGGTCTGCAGCCCACCGAACCCATCGACTATGTCGTGGCTAACCATTTCACCTCGACATACCCCGAATCGCACTTCCTGCACAGCCTGATCGCTGCGCGCACATTGGCCGACCGTCGACTCGGGTTGCGGGATCGCGAATTCGTGGTGCACACGCTGGGGCAGGAATCCGTGCGCCGCACTTTGCAGGGCGCGGAAGAGATCAAGCGCGTGCTGGAAGAGCAATTCGGCATTCGCCTGCCAGCGTCACCGGGGCTCGATGAAAAACTCGACGCGCTGCCGCTGCCGAATGGTGGCTAAGCGCTGCGGGCTGTTTGCTATGCCCATAGGAGTGGATTTATTCGCAGCTGCGACGCTGGAGCGCGTGCGATTCGTGTGATGGCTCTGTTGCGCCAAAGTACTCTTCGATAAACGGCTTCCATCTTGCGAATTTTACGGTAGGCGTAGCCGTTTACGTGGTTGACGAAGACCCTCAATCGGCAGCAAGCGCTTCGTATAGGTGTTGCTAGCCTTGCGTGGCTTCCGTGCATCGTCGAGGTAGACGGCGCTGCCCGTCGTGATGGCCTCGTTTGCGTTGCCGTTGTCGTATCTATCTGCCTCGATGTGGGCGGGCCATGCATGTCCGGCGTTCTGTCATCGCGGATAGAGATCTGCTGCGCGCTAACGCGTTGGAGCCCTCGTCGCGAGGGGCCAATCGGTCGTTCAGATTATAAGAATGCTCTTATGTTTTGCGGGGGTCTGTCTTAAGAAAATAGCCACATCGAACACGGGACCGTCCGATTTGGCAGCCTCCTCGGTCATTACCGGGAATCGGGATCACGAGGCGAAACTCTTACTTCAATCCGTCTATCCAGCCGAATCCTGGATGGCAGACCTCAGAGGAAAAGCATCATGAAAAAGATCATTCTTTCCGCCGCCCTTGCTGCTGTCTTTGGTTTCGTTGCCCTGGCTCCGCAGGCCAAGGCGGCTGATGGCACGATTACCTTCAACGGCCAGGTCACCGACACTACGTGCACTATTACCGGCGGCGGTGCAGCCACCGGAACCGGCAATATCACGGTGACCTTGCCCACCGTCAGCAGCTCGATGCTGTCAGCGGATGGTATGACGGCCGGCGACACCAACTTCTCGTTGCTCCTTGGCGGTGGCACCAACTGCACCAATGGCAAGACGGCCGCCCTGTGGGTGGAAACGAGCGCCACCCCGGCCCTCGACGCTTCCACCGGTGCGCTGAAAAACCAGGCGGCAGGTGGCGCGAGCAATGTGCAGGTCCGCATGATCAACCCGGCCAACAATCAGCCGATCAACCTGGGCGTCAACGCAGTTGTCACCAACGGCGCCAGCGTGATCTCTGCCAACAACCAGCCGGCCGCCACCATCAGTGGCAATACCGCCACACTGAACTACATC
>NZ_JAELTQ010000173.1 GCF_016428905.1 Dyella sp. ASV24
CGGGGGGCCCTTTCTTTGGGTTACTTTTCTTTGGGCAAGCAAAGAAAAGTGACTCGGCCTTCGGCAGAAGGTCGAAACGCCCGCCGCGTAGGCGGCCAGATCGCGACCACGCGACAATCAAACACCGAGGCTCTGGACCCCGGCCTCCGCCGGGGTGACGGCAAAGAAGAAACACTGAGGCGAGCACCCTCCCCTCACCCCAACCCTCTCACCGAAGGGGAGAGGGAGAAAAAGACTCCTGCGACCCCATCCCCTCAGCGCGCGCCAACAGCGCAACACCAAAAATCAGTCCCGCCGCCCCCTATCCCACTCCGCAAAAATCCCATGCATCGCCTCCAACCCATCAAAAAGCGCCGCCGGCCCCGGCTGCAAAATGATCGGCGACTTGATCTCGTAAAGCTCCCCATCACGCACCGCAGGAATCGCATCCCACCCCTCACGCGCCGCGACGCGCTCAGGGCGAAACCGCTTCCCGCACCATGAGCCGAGAATGATGTCCGGCGCTGCACGCACCACCTCACTCGCGTCTTCCAGAATGCGGTGCTTCGCCAGCGACTCCCCTGACATCCGCGGAAACACATCCTCGCCGCCAGCGACACGGATCAATTCCGCCACCCACTGAATACCGGTGATCAGCGGCTCATCCCACTCCTCGAAGTACACCTTCGGTCGGCGCTCGAATTGCGCAGCCGCCGCTTCGATGCGGGCTATCTGTTGCTCGGCCTTCTGCGCATAGGCTTCCGCCTTCTCCGCCGCGCCCACCATCGCACCGAGGCGACGGATGTAAGCGAGGATGCCATCCACGCTGCGATGATTGCTGATCCACACTTCCACGCCGGCCTTGATCAGCTCACGCGCAATGTCCGCCTGGATATCGGAAAACCCGATCACGAAATCTGGTTGCAGCTTGAGGATCTCGTCGATCTTCGCGCTGGTGAACGCGGATACCTTGGGCTTCTCTTTGCGCGCCCGCGGCGGCCGCACGGTGAAGCCCGAGATGCCGACAATGCGATGCTCCTCGCCAAGCGCATACAGCACTTCGGTGGGTTCTTCGGTTAGGCAGACGATGCGCTGCGGATAATGGTCGGTGTGGCGAATATCAGTCACGCGTTCAATGTCCCAACACGGTCACCGTGATCTTGCGCTGGTGCGGATCAAGCCGGTGTTCCCATAGATAGATGCCCTGCCACGTGCCCAGCTGCGCCTTGCCTGCGTGCACCGGCACCATCAGGCTGACGCCGGTGAGGATGGCGCGCACGTGGGCGGGCATGTCGTCGGGGCCTTCTTCATCGTGGCGGAAGATGCTGTCCCCATCGGGCACGGCGCGCGCTAACCAGCGCTCGAGATCGTCGCGCACGGTCGGATCGGCGTTCTCGCTGATCAGCAGCGAACAACTCGTGTGCAGGCTGAAAATATGGGCGATGCCCGTATGCACGCCGCTGGCGGCTACGACGTCACCCACCTTGTCGGTGATCTCGGTGAAGCCGCGGCCGCGTGTGTGCACGACAAAGCCATTCTGGGCGACATGATCGGCGGGCGTTGCACGCATGCGGAAAGCCTCCGAATGGCCTCAGGGGAAATTACGGATACAGCAAACGACTCGTCCAGGTCTGGCCGTGGCGACTCCAGCGCACGCGCTCGTGCAGCCGGTACTCCGCGCCATACCAGAACTCCACCATGTCCGGCTCCACTACGTAACCACCCCAGTGTGGCGGGCGAGTCACGTCGCGGCCTTCGAACTCGTGTTCGTAGCGTGCATAGCGCTGCTCGAACGTGTCGCGATCGGGCAACGTCTGTGATTGCAGCGACGCCCATGCGCCGAGCTGACTGGCTCGCGGACGTGAGGCGAAGTACGCGTCGGACTCTTCCGGCAGCAGCTTGCGCGCCACGCCTTCTACGCGTACCTGCACCGCGTCGCGAAGCTGCTTCCAGTGGAAGCACAGCGCCACTTGCGGGTGCGCCTCGACCTGGCTGCCCTTATCGCTTTCGTAGTTGGTGTAGAAACGGAAACCCCGCTCGTCAGCCCCCTTGAGCAGCACGATGCGCGAGCTCACGCGCCCGGCGGCATCCACTGTGGCCAGACTCATCGCGGTCGGCTCAGGCTCTCCTGCCTTGCCGGCCTCGTCCAACAGTTGCACAAAAGTGTCAAGGATTTCTCGTTTCAGCATGGGGGTCTTGAATCGTGGCTCGCGCGCGCCATCATGGCGGGCATGTCTCCAGATGCTAGCACGCAGAATTCGACCCTGGCCGGGCACCTGCTCGACCAGTATGCCGGGCGCATTGCCCGCGCCCGGCGTCCCTACCTGCTTGGCCTGTCCGGCCTGCAAGGCAGCGGCAAGAGCACCCTGGCGCGGGAGATGAAGGCCCAGGCCGATGCCCGGGGCTGGCCTACCGAGGTGCTGTCGCTGGATGACTTCTACTATTCGCGAAGCGAGCGTGAAGTCCTTGCTCACCAGATCCACCCGCTGCTGCGCACCCGCGGGGTGCCTGGCACGCACGAGATCGAACTGCTGCTGTCGGTACTGGCCGCATTGCCGCAGGCATCTGACAAGCTACCGGTGAGTTATCCGCGCTTCGATAAAGGGCGTGATACGCGCACGGCGCCATCGAAATGGCCCAAGGTCATCCGGCCGCCGAAGCTCGTCATCCTCGAAGGATGGGCGCTGGGGCTACGCCCGCAATTGCAGGCCGCACTGGAGAAACCGGTCAACGACCTGGAGCGCGAGGAAGATCCGGAAGGCATCTGGCGCCACTGGGTGAACAAGCAGTTGCGCAGCTACCAGCCACTATGGCGCAAGCTGGACGCTCTGATCGTGCTACAGGCGCCCAGCTGGGACATCGTACGCAAGTGGCGTAGCCAGCAGGAGGAAGAACTGCTGGCCCGGCATGCCCCGTTGGCGATGGATGCGGAGGCCATGGTGCGCTTCCTGGCTCACTATGAACGCCTGAGCCGGCATGCACTCGCCACCCTGCCCGATCTGGCTGACGCCACGGTGGAATACGACGATGACCGGCACGTCATCGCCGTCAATCACAGCTGATACTCAGGTGGTGGGCTCCACCTGCACTGCCGTACCGTAGGCCAGCACTTCGGTCACGCCCTCCGCCACATCGTTGGCGTCGTAGCGCATACCGATCACGGCGTTGGCGCCGCGTTCGGCGGCGTGCTTGAGCATCAGCTCAAAGGCTTCCTCGCGCGCCTTCTCGCACAGTTCTGTGTAGATAGTGATGTTGCCGCCCACCAGGGTCTGCAGGGCCGCGCCAAGATTGCCCACTACGCTGCGCGAGCGCACGGTGATGCCACGCACAATGCCCATCGGGCGCACGATGCGGTGCCCCGGCAACTCGTTGCTGGTGGTGACCATGTGGAGCGATACGCTTGCTGGCATGGGTGCTTCTCCCAGGTTGATTGGTTGGATTGTCGACGTATCTGCAGCAGGCGACTCAGTCGTCGCTGTCGAGCAGTGCAGCGTATCCCTCACGCGCATCCGGCCATTGCGGCACGAAGCCGCTGGCGCGCAATCGCGCATTGCTCAGGCGTTTGCTGCCGACACCGGGCGGCGGCGCGCCGTCACCCGGTGTCGGTGCCTGCACGCGGCGCGCGATATCGTCATAGAGGACATCCAATGGCAGCGGGGTGTCGTCGACGCCGAGGTAAAGCGGCTGCGGATCTAGCGCGAACAGCAGATGCACGATCGCTGCAGCCGCATCGTCCACGTGGATGCGATTGGCCCAGTGCGGCGTGGTGCGGGGCACGTTGGCCGTGCCCGCGCGCAGCCGTTCGATCAACTGCAGGCGTCCGGGGCCGTAGAGTCCCGCCAGTCGCAAGGCGACCGTGGGTGCGTGCGCATGCGCGTAGCGCTCTGCGTCCAGCAAAACGCGACCGTTGAAACCTGGCGGATCGGCAGGTGTGTCCTCGTCGATCCACGCACCGCCATGCTCACCGTAAACCGCACTGGATGAGACGAACAACAGGCGCTGCAGCCCGGAGCGGTCGAGGGCATCGAGCAGATGCCGCAAGCCATCCACGAAAACAGCGCGGTACAGCGCCTCGTCACGGGCATCGGGCGTGGGCAGGTACACCACATGACTGATGCCTGTGGGCAGCGCCTGCAGTGTTTCTGGCCGGGTCAGATCACCCTGAATCCACTGGATGCCATCGCCGCTGTCCGCCTGAGCGGTGCGTCGCAGCGCCCAAACCTCGTCGCCGCGCTCGCGCAAACGGTGCGCCACGCGCTGCCCCACATCGCCTACACCGGCGATCAGCACGCGCGCGTTCATGGCATTCTCCCTGGCACGCGGCTCAGCCGCGCGCTTTCGCGCCTGTTAGCATTTACCCATGAATCCATCGTGCAACCTGTTCATCGTTGGCCCCACCGGCGCCGGCAAGACGACCATCGGCCGTCGGCTGGCTGACCATTATGGGCTGAGCTTCGTCGATCTCGATCAGGAGATCGAGCGGGTCTGCGGCGTGCCGGTCAGCACTGTGTTCGAAATCGAGGGCGAAGCCGGCTTCCGCCAGCGCGAAACCACGCTGCTGGCCGAATGCAGCGCGCGTTCTGGCGTAGTAATGGCCACGGGCGCCGGCGCGGTACTCGACCCGGCCAACCGCCGCCTGCTGGCCGAGCGCGGCTACGTGCTATGGCTGCAGGCCACGCTGGAGCAGCAGCTGGAGCGCCTCGCACAGGATCGTCAGCGCCCCCTGCTCGCCGGCGCGGACCGCGCGGAACGACTCACCGCGATGGCTGAGCGACGCACGCCGCTGTACGAGGAAGTCGCGGATCTGATGATCCCCGGCGCCCACGAAACCGTCCACGCTGCCAGCGATCGCAGCATTGTCCTGATTGACCAACATTGGCATCGCCAACACGCCGCATGACCATACATACCCAGCCCCGCACCATCGATGTCGTCCTTGGCGAACGCAGCTATCCCGTCTGGATTGGCCCTGGATTGCTCAACGACCACGCCCGCTGGCGCGCTGCGTTGCGCGGCCGGCATGTGCTGGTGATCAGCAACACCACCGTGGCGCCGTTGTATATGGAGCGCGTCACGCAAGCGCTGGACGGTCTTTCGTGGTCGTCGTTCCTCATCGACGACGGTGAAGCACACAAGACCTTCGCCAACGTTGGCCTCGCGCTGGACGCATTGGCAAAGCTGGGCGCCACACGCGATGCGTGCGTCATCGCCCTGGGCGGCGGTGTGGTGGGTGATCTCGCCGGTTTCAGCGCCGCCTGCTGGATGCGCGGTATCGATTTCATCCAGATGCCGACCACGCTGCTGTCGATGGTGGATTCGTCCGTGGGCGGCAAGACCGGTGTGAACCTGCCCGCTGGAAAGAACTTGGTCGGTGCATTCCACCAGCCGCGCGCAGTGATTGCCGATACCGACACCCTCGCCACCCTGCCCGAACGCGAATACCGCGCAGGCCTTGCAGAGGTGATCAAGGGCGCTGCCATTGGTGACCCTGACTTTTTTGCTTGGCTGGAAGCGAACGCCGCCGCGCTGAATGCGCGGGAGACGGGCCCGCTGATCGAGGCCATCGCGCGCAAGGTGCAGTACAAGGCCGGCGTGGTCGCGCGCGACGAAACGGAACAAGGCGAGCGTGCGCTGCTCAATCTGGGCCACACCTTTGGCCACGCACTGGAAACCGCGGGCAAGTACAAAGTTTTGCTGCACGGCGAAGGCGTGGCCGTTGGCATGCTGCTCGCCGCGCAGCTTTCCGAACGCCTGAGCATGAGCGGATCCGCCGACACCACACGCCTGCATCGCCTGCTCGATGCGGTGGGCTTGCCGACAACGATCCCACCCGGCATGGAGCCGGAACCCTTGCTCGCCCTGATGCGGCTGGACAAGAAAAACCTGGCCGGCACGCTGCGCTTGATCCTGTGGCGCGGCATCGGTCAGGCGGAGATCGTCAGCGGCGTGGACGAAGCCGATGTGCTCGCCGTGCTGCGCGACAACTGCCGCTGACACGCCGCGACGACACCCGATGACGCGCAGAACGAACACCTGGTTTCTCGCGCTGGTCCTTCTCGGAGTTGTCTACACCGCGCATGGCGCATCGCCCCAGCGCTTCGACGACTTCCGGGTGCAGAACGTCTACCGGGGACAGATCGCCTCGCCGGTGCTTCGCAGTGCGCAGGACAAACGCTTCCGAACCATGATCCGGAACGCCGCGGCCAGCGAGAAAGTCAATTTCGCTGGCCACTATGTGCTTTCCGCCTTCGGCTGCGGTGGTGGCTGCCTGCAGATCTTTGCGCTGGACGCCCGCAGCGGCGAGGTGTCCTGGCTACCGTTCACCGTCAGCTGGGGTGTGGAGGACAAACTGTTCGACACAGAGATCATGCCGCTCGACTACCGCATCGACAGCAACCTGTTGGTGGTCGCCGGCAGCCGTGACGAACACGGGCACGGCAGGTACGACTACGTCTTTGAACACGGGCACTTCAGGCTGCTGGAAGCACACGAAGACCCGCCAAACGGCCTCTGGCGATAGCAACCACACAGCACGACGGCCGCTGGTGCGAAAAGGCGCAGTTCCTCGCCAGTGGGCAAGAAGCCTTCTAGAATGCGGGCTCTGCGGCTTACCGCCCATTTCCCTCGAACCCGACTCCATGCGCCTCTACCTGCAAGCCATGACCGCCACCGCCGAGGCGCCTCGCTACGTCCAGATCGTGCTGGAGCAGGATCTGCTGGGCGGCTGGACGCTGTATCGCGAATCGGGTGTGCAGGGCGGCAAGGCCACGCTCAAACGCGAGCAGTTTCTGGAGCGCGACGACGCACTCGCCGCGTTCGAAAAAGCGCGCGACGCGCAACTCAAGCGCGGCTTCCGCGTGATGTTCAGCCAGGGCCAGGACGGCCCTTACGGATCCTAAGATGAGTGATGTCCTGAAGAACGACCGCTTCCTGCGTGCACTGCGCCGGGAGGCCACCGACACCACGCCCGTATGGGTCATGCGCCAGGCCGGCCGCTACCTGCCCGAGTACCGCGCCACCCGGGCGCGCGCCGGCAGCTTCATGGCGTTGGCGCAAAATCCGGAGCTGGCTTGTGAGGTCACGCTGCAGCCGCTGGAGCGCTTTGAGCTGGATGCAGCCATCCTGTTCTCGGACATCCTGACCATTCCCGACGCGATGGGCCTGGGCCTGAGCTTTGCCCAGGGTGAAGGCCCGCAGTTCGCGCATCCGGTACGCACCAAGGCCGATATCGAGAAACTCACGGTGCCGGACATGGACGGGGAACTGCGCTATGTGATGGACGCCGTGCGCCTGATCCGCCGCGAGCTGCATGGCAGGGTGCCCCTGATCGGCTTCTCCGGCAGCCCGTGGACGCTGGCCTGCTACATGGTGGAAGGCCAGGGTTCGCGTGATTTCGCGCGCCTCAAGGGCATGTGCTGGAGCGAGCCCGCCCTCGCCCACCGTCTGCTCGACACGCTGGCCCAGGCCGTTACCGCTTACCTGATCGCACAGGCCGAGGCCGGCGCGCAGGCCCTGATGGTGTTCGACACCTGGGGCGGCCTGCTCGGCCCCGCGCCATTCCGAGAGTTTTCGCTACGCCATATGGCCCAGGTGGTCGAGGCGCTCAAGGCACACCCCGCCAGCCGCGACCTGCCGGTCATCCTGTTCTCCAAGGGCGCGGGCCAGCACCTGTCCGCCATGGCAGACACCGGTTGCGCCGCGCTGGGCGTTGACTGGACCATCGACCTTGCCGACGCCCGCCAGGCCGTCGCCGGCCGCGTAGCGCTCCAGGGCAACCTGGACCCCTCCATTCTGCTGGCGGACCCGGAAGTGATCCGCCGCGAGGTGCGTCGCGTGCTGGACAGCTACGGCAACCACCCGGGCCATGTATTCAACCTAGGTCACGGCATTACGCCGGAAGTGAATCCCGAGCACGTGAAGGTGCTGGTGGACGAAGTCCACGCCTATGGGAGGCGTTGACGAGTAAACAAGCCATGGACTGATACACAGGGGGGGAGAATGGACGAGGAAAACCTGTACCGCGCGCCACAAAGCGCGGTCGTGGAGAAGCGTAGCGGGACCGACTACGTCTACCGATCACCGCGGCGGCTAGCCAACGTAGTCCGCGGCATGATCTTCGGCCTGGTTCCGATCACGCTCTGTCTGATCGCCGCGCAAAGCCATCAATGGCGTGTACTGCAACAAATCGCCGCCCATGCCTTTGCATCGCGTGACGAGATGTTGGCAACAGCCACGCAAAGTGATCGCATTGTTGCCGTGTTGGCCGGGCTGACCGGCCTGCTCTCACTGGGAACGCATATCCCGGCGGGCATGTGGATATACCGTGTTGCATGCAATGCTCGGGCACTGGGAGCGCGCGGATTTGACGACACGCCCGGCATGTCGGTGGGTTGGTATTTTGTGCCGTTCTTGAATCTCGCCCGGCCATTTCGCGCCATGGAGCAGATCTGGCGCGCCAGCACCTTGCCGCAACAATGGCAGAAGAGAACGCAGGTACCGCCGCTGTTGCGTTGGTGGTGGGCGGCATGACTTATCAGCAATGTCATCAGTTCCCTCAGTTACCGCCTCTCCCCACCTCAGGGTTCGAACGATATCGACGCCCTGATCCGGCAGACCCAAATGTCGATGGCAGCGGAGTTCAGCAACGTCGTGGCCAGTGTCGTGTTCTTGGTCGTCGTGCTGGGCCTTACCCGCCTGCAGGAGCAGCAGGAAGCCAACCCCACGCCCATGTCGCCATCCGACAAGAGTGATGGAATGGACCTGTCCTGGCTGGACGCGGCACCGGCGATGTCGGCGAATCGCGACTGACACCCCGCACGAGCGCGCAACCCATAGAAATTCATTGAATTCAATGAATTAGTTCGAAAGCCCATCCCCGCATCTGCGGGGATGTTGGCAACAGGGGCTGGCAAACGCCCGCGCCTCGTCCTTCCGGCGCATCTCGCTTGCCGGGCGACGCCATAAATGGCACCCCAGCGCCCCCGCCCGTACAATTGACGCTTTAACGTCAATCCCCACGCGCCAGCCCCGGCGCGCAATCGCGAGCCCCTGATGGATAAGAGTTTCGAGCCCGGCCAGATCGAATCGAAGTGGTATGCCGCCTG
>NZ_JAELTQ010000174.1 GCF_016428905.1 Dyella sp. ASV24
GGGGCAGGAGCCCCGTCGAAAAGCCCGGAACCCGACCGCGTACCTGGAGGGCGTAGCCCGCAAGGCGCCGATTCCGGGGGGCCCTTTCTTTGGGTTACTTTTCTTTGGGCAAGCAAAGAAAAGTGACTCGGCCTTCGGCAGAAGGTCGAAACGCCCGCCGCGTAGGCGGCCAGATCGCGATCACGCGGCAACCAAGCGACAACGAAACTGGACCCCGGCCCTTGCCCCCTTTTGCGGGGTACGCCGGGATGACGGCCCAAGATGAAACGATAACGTGAGCACCCGCCCCTCACCCCAACCCTCTCCCCAAAGGGGAGAGGGAGCGAGCGCCGCAGCCATCCATGCCCAAAAACAGGCGGTAAGCCAGAAAACCCTTCGCAAAAACCCCCGAATCCGCCCCTGTTGTAAAATCTCCCATTTCCCGCCTCCGGAACACCCCGAATGTCCTCCCATGCCCTGACCGCCCTGTCCCCGCTGGACGGCCGTTACGCCAGCAAGGTCGAAACCCTGCGCCCGATCTTCAGCGAGTTCGGACTCATGCACCGCCGCGTGCACGTGGAAATCGAGTGGCTGCTGGCGCTGGGCGCGGACAATGGCATCGCCGAGCTGCCGCCGTTCACGGCGGATCAGGTGGCGAAGCTCAAGGGCATCTCCACGGACTTCAGCGTGGACGACGGCGCGCGCATCAAGACCATCGAGGCCACCACCAATCACGACGTGAAAGCGGTGGAGTACTTCATCAAGGAACGCATCGGCAACGATGCCTCGCTCGCACAGGCAAAGGAGTTCGTGCACTTCGCCTGCACCAGTGAAGACATCAACAACCTCTCCTACGCCCTGATGCTGCGTGACGCGCGCGACCAAGTGCTGCTCCCTGCCATCGACGGCATCATCGCCAAGCTGCGCGAACTGGCGCACACCAACGCCGGCCTGCCGATGCTCTCGCGCACGCACGGCCAGACTGCTTCGCCGAGCACGCTGGGCAAGGAACTGGCCAACGTCGTGGCTCGTCTGGAGCGCCAGCGCAAACAGCTCGCCGCAGTGGAGATTCCCGGCAAGATCAACGGCGCGGTGGGCAATTACAACGCGCACGCCATTACCTACCCGGAACTGGATTGGCGCGGTTTCTCCCAGCGCTTCGTGGAAAGCCTGGGCTTGGACTACAACGCGTACACCACACAGATCGAGCCGCATGACGGCGTGGCCGAGTACTGCGATGTGGTGCGCCGCGCCAACATCATCCTGATCGATCTGGCGCGTGATATCTGGGGTTACATCTCGCTGGGTTACTTCAAGCAGGCATTGAAGGCTGGAGAAGTCGGCTCCTCCACCATGCCGCACAAGGTCAACCCGATCGACTTCGAAAACGCCGAAGGCAATTTCGGCCTCGCCAATGCCCTGCTCGGCCACTTCGCTGAAAAGCTGCCGATCAGTCGCTGGCAGCGCGACCTGACCGACTCCACCGTGCTGCGCGCGCTGGGCACTGCGTTCGGCCACACCATGGTGGCGCTGGAATCGCTGAAGAAGGGCCTGGGCAAGCTCACGGTGAATGCCGACCGCCTCGCCGCGGATCTCGATGCCAATTGGGAGGTGCTGGCGGAAGCCGTGCAGACGGTGATGCGTCGCTACGGCCTGCCGGAACCGTACGAGCAACTCAAGGCGCTCACGCGTGGCCAAGGCATCACCAAAGATTCGATGCGCACCTTCATCACTGGCCTGGACCTGCCGGCCGATGCCAAGCAGCGTCTGCTTGACCTGACGCCCGGCGGTTACATCGGCCTGGCGGAACCGTTGGCCAAGGACATCTGATCCATACACGCCAGCCCAATGGGCTGGCGCGATCCCCCGTATCAGGAGGAAGGAACCTCTTCATGCGCATCGGACCACAACAGGAAACCGACGAACCACTCAGTTCGTTTCGTTATCGGCAGGCGCGGTACTGCTGGCCCTGGGTGGCCATCTCCGCGCCGGTGTTGTTCGTCTCCGTTCATGCGCTTCGAACAGGGTTAGGCGATGGCGCACTATGGATCAGCATGGTGTTCATCGCTTTCTTTTCGGGCGCCACACTTGGCATGGCCCTTGTCGGAGCTGCAGGGCTTTCGCTGGGGGCGCGCTGGGCTCAACTATGCGAGTCCTCAGCAGCCTTTGCGACAGGTTGGCAACGCGCCCGATTCATCATCGCCAGCCTGTTCCTGATCCCACTGTGGCTCTTTGAATGTTACTGGACGTTCATTGCCATCACTCAGCAGCGCATCCTGTTTGGAAGACCTGCCAGGCTCGTCACGCTTGCCGACGAGCCCGACGCGTTCCTGTTCTCATTGGTGGTTATGGCCTCTTCGCTCGTCCTCATTCCAACGTACTGGATGAGTGAAGTGCGCAAGCATTTGCGCCCAAGAAAACGAGGCCTTGTAGTTAGAGATAGCGCCCCGCGATGGGATACCCACAGTCGACCGGCGTCAAAACGGCTTTCGCGGCAGAAACCTCAGCTACCCCACCAACGCAAACTCGACACCGACAATTAAGTCCTCCGATATGTCCGGCCCGGTCTGGCCATACAAGCACAATGAAGACTTGAATCACACGCAACAACTAAGGAAGGTTCCCTATGCAACGGACTGCATTCCGTCGCTTCGCCATTCGCGCATGGCTGCCTTTGGCGCTACTTTCACTCAACGCCACGGCCGCAGATCTCGACCGCAACGATCCTGACCGCGCCGCCATCCTCAACGCTGCCCGCGGCGAGGAAACAGTGCGTTTTGTGGTCAAGGACATGGTCAAGGACGGCGACTACGCTTTCCTGTGCGCACTCAAGCAGGACCAGGACGGCATCGCCGGTACCGACGAAGCCATCGACGTCTATGACTGGGGCCTCTATCGCGACCAAGGCCGTTGGCAGGCGTTGGCGTTAAGCGGCTCGACCTTTGCTGAAAGCACCGACAAGGTCGATTGCTCGCTCAATGGGCAGGCCATCACCACGGCAGCGCAGATCCGCAAAGCCATCGCCGACAACTTTGCCGCCGACGTGCGTGACGAAGTGCATTGGCGCTTGTCGGCAGACACGCTGGAGCGGCTCAAACAACTGGTCCGGCTCGGCGTGCTCCAAACAGTGGACGTCGAGGACAGCAAGAAGCCCTATGACGATACGCAGCTGAAGGTCGTACTAGAGGCCTGTCGCGACGACGCGTGCCGCAACGCCAACCAGCAAGCCTATACGCGCCTGCAACAACTACAGAAAGCGCCAGGCACCAGTTCGCTGGTGTGGAACCGTTGCGGCTATGGCATGCGTGCAAACAACCTGACGTTGAACGCGCGCTGCATGGAGGCCACCTCCCCCTTGCTGGTTTGCCGTCCGCACCAACGCCTGCCGAACGACGAGAAAAGCATCGCGGCTTGTCTGGCCGCCGTCGAAAAGAAGTGTGAGAGCGATGTCCCCGACAAACAGGGACAGCAAATGCTCTGCCGTTAATGGCAACGAGCCCGGTACCAAGGTGTCCGGGCTCATTGCTTCCAGGTCTGCGCGGATTACGCTGCCTTGAGCAGACCTTCCGCTTTCAGCGCCGCCTGCACGCTCGGACGCGCGGACACACGCTGCTGGAACGCCTGAATCGCCGGGAATTCCGACAGATCGAAGTTCACGTGCTGCGCCCAGTTGGTGACGGTGAACAGGTAGGCATCCGCTGCGGTGAAGTGATCGCCGACCAACCACTCGTGCTTGGCCAGATGCTGGTCGAGCAAGGCGTAGCGCTTGTGCAGGTAAGCCTTGCGCTCCTCGCGCACGGCGTCCGGGGTGTCCGGCTTGAACAGCGGCGAATAGGTCTTGTGCACCTCGGAATTGATGTAGCCAAGCACTTCCTGCAGGCGATAGCGCGCTGCCGTGCCGTTGGCCGGCGCCAGGGCGCTCTCGGGCTTCAGATCCGCCAGGTACTGCACGATGGCCGGGCCTTCGGTCAGCAGCTCGCCGCTGTCCAGCTTCAGTGCCGGCACGTAGCCCTTGGGGTTGATCTGCCAGTAGTCCTCACCATTGGCCGTACGCTTGGCCTTGGTATCGACCTTCTCCAGTTCCACCGGAATACCCGCTTCCAGCGCGACGATATGCGGCGACAGCGAGCAGGCGCCCGCGGCGTAATAGAGCTTCATGATGGTTCTCTCCATGAGGGGACAGGGTCGGCGCGGCCTGAGCTCGCGCAGGTCTTCGATGCTAGGCCACCATGGTTACTGTTGGATACCATCTAACCGTACGTAACCCCTAAAATGCGGTAACCGCCGGGTTACCGGATTCGTCCCACAGGATCACCGCCATGGGCCTGCCCCTACGCAAAAGCAAAGTCGCCCCACCACCAGGCTGCCCGCTCAGCGAAGTACTCGGCCTGCTGCGTGGGGCCTGGGCACCCAACGTGATCTGGCAACTGAGCGGCGAACCCCGCCGTTTCGGTGAACTGCGCCACGACATCCCGCGCATCTCTGCGCGCGTGCTGAGCGCTCGATTGCGCGAACTCGAATCGCGAGGACTGGTGACTCGCCGCGTGCTGGATACCTCGCCACCTTCGGCGGAGTACTCGCTGACGCCGCTGGGGCGGGAGCTGTTGCCGGCCATCGATGCACTGGCGGGCGTGGGGAGGAAGTTGCTGGCGGAATGGGAAGCGAGTCAGCGCAGGGCTGCGCGTTGAGTGCGCCGACCCTTGAAGCTAGGTTCCGATGTTCAATGGAACGACGACTTGGTTGAAAGAGTGAGGCCAGGTTGACCCCTCACCCCAACCCTCTCCCCGGAGGGGAGAGGGAGTAAAGCGTACGGAGTGTTACTCCACTTCGTCCGAGCCCTCGTTGACGCCCTCGAACAAGAACGTCGACAAGTACCGCTCACCCGTATCGGGAAGCATCGCCAACAATACCGCGCCCTCTGGTGCGTCCTTGGCCACTTGCAAGGCCGCTGCCACCGTAGCGCCGGCCGAGATGCCCACGAAGATGCCTTCCTTCTGGGCCAGGTCACGCGAGGTATCGCGCGCCAACACGTCGTCGATGGGCAGGATCTTGTCTGCTACGTTGCGATTGAGCACGGCAGGCACGAAGTCCGGCGTCCAGCCCTGGATCTTGTGCGGCTGCCACTCCTTGCCCGAGAGCAGCGCTGCGCCCGCCGGTTCGCTGGCGATGATCTTCACCTCGGGGCGCGCCACCTTAAGCACCTCGCCCACGCCAGTAAGCGTGCCGCCGGTGCCCCAGCCGGTGACAAAATAGTCCAGCCGCTTGCCGGCGAAATCGCGCAGGATTTCCGGCGCCGTCGTATTGCGGTGATAGGCAGGATTCGCTGGGTTCTCGAACTGGCTCGCCAGGAACCAGCCGTGTTTCTCCGCCAATTCCTTCGCCTTGCGCACCATGCCGCTGCCACGCTCTGCCGCGGGTGTCAGCACGACCTTGGCACCATAAGCGCGCATCAGCTTGCGCCGCTCGATGGAGAAGGTTTCGGTCATGACCGCCACGAACGGATAGCCGCGCGCCGCACACACGGCCGCCAACGCGACGCCGGTGTTGCCCGATGTCGCTTCCACTACCGTTTGGCCGGGCTTGAGCACGCCGCGCTGCTCGGCGTCGATGATGATGGCGTAGGCGAGGCGATCCTTGACCGAGCCGGCCGGGTTGAACGCCTCCACCTTGGCGTATAGCGTCACATGCTTCGGCGCCAGGCGATGGATGCGCACGATGGGCGTATTGCCGATGGTGTCGAGGATGCTGTCGTAAATCATGAAATGGCTCCGGAACTCGGCGTGGATGAGAAATCAGAGAGCGCGATGGTGCGCTCGCCAGAGGCAAGGTAGTGTCAAGCCGCGACCGCCCTGGACGACGACGGAGCCGGCTCAGCCATGGTGCCCTCGGGTGGGCGGCCGAACCATGACAGCGTGGACGCCAGGCTTGCCACCTCACCAATGATCAGTAGCGCTGGCGACCTGACCTCATGCATGCTCGCCTGTTCGACCAGATCGGCCAACGTACCCGCCACCACTCGCTGCTCCGGTCGCGATCCGTTCTCGACCAGTGCAAACGGGGTGCTCGCCGCGCGGCCATGGTCGAGCAGCTTCTGCCGAATCACGGGCAGCTCGCTGGTGCCCATGTAGACCGCCAGCGTCTGGCGTTCTTGCGCCAGGGCCGGCCAGTCGAGCGTATCGCTGGAGTTCTGGCAGTGCGCCGTCACCAGCCGCACCGACTGCGCGTGCTCACGGTGCGTCAGCGGCACCCCCGCATACGCGGCGCAGGCCAGCGCCGCCGTGATGCCCGGCACCACTTCGTAGGGAATGCCGTGGCTACGCAGAAACTCCAGCTCCTCGCCGCCGCGTCCGAATACGAACGGGTCGCCGCCTTTCAGGCGGACCACGCGTCGCCCTGCGGCGGCGTGCTGCAACATCAGCGCATGGATCTGGGCCTGTGTGGTGTGATGGTTCCCCGCCTGCTTGGCTACCTCGATACGCTCGGCGTCACGACGCGCCAGTGCCAGCACTTCCACGCTTACCAGGCGGTCGTGCAGGATCACATCCGCCTCGTTCAAGGCACGCAAGCCTCGCAAGGTAAGCAGCCCAGGATCCCCCGGACCCGCGCCCACCAACACCACGGAACCCAGGGACTTCGCCTCCGTGGCATCAAGCAGCCGCTCGGTCGATGCCTCCGCCAGCGCCCACTGCCCACGGCGCAACAGGCTCTGCACCGGGCCGTGCAACAGACGCTCGTAGAAGCGCCGACGCAAAGCGATGTCCGGCAGATGCGCGCGAATACGCTGGCGCATTTGCCCCAATAAGGTGGCCAGAGAGCCCACCACCGGATCGATCAGTACTTCGAGACGTTCACGCAGCAAGCGGGCGAGCATGGGGGCGTGTCCGCCACTGGAAATAGCGATGGTGACAGGAGCGCGGTCGATCACGGCTGGCACGTGAAAACTCGATTGCTCTGCATCGTCGACCACGTTGACGAACACACGTCGTGCGTCTGCCAAGGCTGCAATGCGCTCATGCAGGGCCGCATCAGGCGTCGCGGCCACGACGAGCCATGCGCCATCAAGCCACGCATCCTCGAATAAACCGTGCAGCCATTGCACACGCCCCTCGTTCACCCAGCCGAGCAGCGCGGGGGTGAGGTCGGGCGCCCCCACCGCAACCCGCGCGCCGGCTTCAAGCAATGACGCTGCCTTCCGCTCTCCGACCACGCCACCGCCCACCACCAGCACCTGACGGCCAGACAAATCGGCAAATAGCGGGTAGAGCTTCATCCAGCCTCGGGCTCCGTGAGATGCGGCAGTTGACCATCCACGCTAGGCAGGCGGAACCCGCAGCACAAATGATTTCTGGGCGGGCCGACATGCCGGGTCGTTATAAGACGCAACCACCGACCGGCCTCACAAAGTGTTGACGCATCGCAACAACAGCTGTATAGACGTCTAATTGAGAACACGCCGTTACGGTACTTCATGGACTTCCATCGCCACCTGCCGCACACCGCCCCGACCGCCTGCAAACGCAGGGCGTCGACGTGCAGGCCTGCGCGATGTATCCGCAGCGCGACACCGAGCCACACCTCCCTCGATTGCCTGTGGAACCCGAACCATGACGCTGACGCAACTTCGCTACCTCGTCGCCATCGCTGATGCCGGCCTGAACATCACCCTCGCGGCGGAACGGGTGCACGCCACCCAACCCGGCCTGAGCAAACTGCTGCGCCAACTGGAAGACGAACTCGGCTTCCAGTTGTTCCATCGCAAGGGACGCAGCCTGCACGCGATTACGCATGCGGGTACCCACGTACTGGAACGCGCGCGCATCATCCTGGCGGAAGCGGCCAACATCCGCTCCATCGCCGCCAACCTGCGCAACGAATCGCGCGGGACGCTGCGCATCGCCACCACCCATACGCAGGCGCGCTTCGCACTACCTTCGTCCGTAGCGGCGCTCAGCCGCAGCTACCCGCAAGTGAGCGTCCACCTGCAGCCGGTGAGCGATTCGGATGTGATATCGCTACTCGATAGCGGTCAGGTGGATCTGGCCATTGTCAGTACGGCCGCCGGCGCGCCCCCGCCCAACGGCATCGCCCTGCCCGCCTATCGCTGGAATCGCACGGTAGTGGTGCCGAAGAACCACCCATTGGCGCGCCAGAAACAGCCGCCGACGCTGGAACAGCTCGCGGCGCATCCGCTGATCAGCTACGACTCCTCATTGAAGCCGGAGTCTTCCTTGATTCGCGCTTTCCAGAGCGCAGGGCTCGACCCGCAGATCGTGATGACGGCCAGCGACGCTGACCTCATCAAGACTTACGTGCGCGAAGGCCTGGGCATCGGCGTGCTTGCCGAGATGGCCTACCAACCCAACCAGGACACCGACCTGCGCGAACTCGGCGCTGACAACTTGTTCGCCGCCTGCACGACTTGGATTGTGCTGCGTCGGGAAAGTGTGCTGCGCGAGTACGCGCTGGATTTCATCAGTGTGTTTGCGCCGCATCTGGAGCGGCGTGCGGTGAGTCGCGCGCTGACGTCTGGTGGTACGGGGACGTCGCAGTGGCCGGGGGTGCCGCATTGGCGGGAGAGGCAGGTGCCGTTGAAGGTGGTTGAGCCTCTTGTCGAGGCTCAGTAGAGCCGCGGATCTTGCTCCCTCCCCCCTTCGGGGAGAGGGTTGGGGTGAGGGGTCAATCTTGCCTCACGGTTTCATCTTTAGCCGTCACCCCGGCGCACCCCACAAAAGGGGGCAAGGGCCGGGGTCCAGTTTCTGTAGTGGTCGATGGTCACCTCAGGCGTTACCGCGACCTGGCCGCTTACGCAGCGGGCGTTTCGATCGTCTGCCGACGCTCGAGTCACTTTTCTTTTGCTGGCCCAAAAGAAAAGTAACCCAAAGAAAATGGCCATAGAGCCAACGCCCGCAGCATTTCGATGGGATAAGCCCGAACGGCTGAGGAATCGTGTGGCTTGGCCACCTCCACCTCTACACCGCGAGTACACCGGAGCGCTTCGCAACGCGCCGTGGCGCAGAGGACTTAAAGCAGGCCGCGCTACGC
>NZ_JAELTQ010000175.1 GCF_016428905.1 Dyella sp. ASV24
GGTTACTGTTGACCCCGTCACGGTGCCGGCGTCCAGGCCAACGTTGTACGGGGTGGTATTCGTACAGGTGATGCTCAACGTGGACTGCTGATTGATGGCCGTCGACAGTACGCCTGCCGTGCCAAAGTTCAGCGGATTGGCGGTAATACCGCAGTTGGCCTGTAAGGTCAGCGTAACGTTGAAGGTGGCTGTGTTGGTGCCGTTGGAATAGATCGCCGCTACCGCAGTAGCGGAAGCCAGCGTGAGAAGAGCCAGCACCGCGGTGCTGGCCAACAGGTGACGCGTCATAGCAGTTCTCCAAAGTCGTTAAACCTTAGCCAACGTGCTGTGGGGCACCTGCTGCATGCTGGTGTCTCTCCCCTGCGATCTCTCTGCACCCGTTTTTTAACGGGCAAAATGACGAAGGTCAATCAACTGGATGTGAAGAGAGCCCGCCGACTCCCCAAGGAAAAGGAGTGATTCGTCGCTCAGCTGCCATACGGCCAGCGTCCAGGCTGGGTCTCTTTGCACACCCTGTTAAGGGTCGAAAGCGGACGCTGCAGGCACCATGCCCATACAACCGGGCAAAAATGTGCGGCCTGAGCAAATGCCTTCATTGAATGGAAAGACCTGCGTGCTTGTTGAGTGAGAACAAGAGAAAAGCTCCTCCAATCATGACCAACGCATACAGAATTCGGACCATATATGTGAGGCTCCGCATGCGCACCCCGTGCGCGGGATCTGGAAGCGTTGGATCAAAGATCATCCGCAGGGCTTGGACCGTCGATCCAGTGAGCCACCAGCGGAGCTGCCCATCCCGTGTCCTGAGATAGCGCGGATTAACTCTGACTAGTCGACGTGCGACCAGCCAAACGGCCACGTTTATTCCGACGACGGCCACCCCGAAGACGTCCAGCATTATCGCATTTGACATTACATCGGCCCTTTCGATGTGTCGTCCTTGACCCGCGCAACAGCCCCTAAGCGGCTCGCTTGGAAATGCCCGCTTGGGCCGAAAGCGGAAGATGAAGATCTACGCCATCATTGATTGGTAAATTCAATCACCACGTCGTTGAGCGGCATCTCCTCGCGCCGTACATCAGCCGCTGGATGCGTCCACGGCTTTCCTTGACCAAATAGCTGAGCTTCGGATTCCTGTCCGAGGAAGGCGAAATGCTCAAAGACATAAGGAACGCCCTCCGACCCCTCGAACGTCTGAGCATTGGATAGCTGAAAATGCAGGTGCGGGGCGGCGGAGTTTCCGGACTGCCCCAGGTGTGCGAGGACTTGCCCTCGACGGACCCGATCGCCGGGCTTGACCACGACACTCCCGCGCTGCAGGTGTGCGTAGCTCGCAAAAACACCGGGGGCGATCTCCAGCACAACGTAGTTCCCAAAGAGCCCATTTGCCGTCAGCGATGTCGGCTCTGGCTGGGGACTGAGCGGCTGGTGTTCCACCTCATGGTCGCGCGCACTGCGCACGACTCCGTCAGCCACGGCGAGGACATCTGCTCCATAGCCAACCCAGTCGGCATAGATGAACTTCCGGATATCGCTCACGCCGTCACGCATAACGTGGCCATTCGAATCGACGCCCACCAGATCCAGCGCGTAGCGCTGCGGGATGGTGAGTTCTCCATTGACGGCCACCAGGCTTCCCCAGTGATGGGATTGAGCCGCGCCAGGCCCTTCGTGCGCCAGCCAGCGTCCACCACGAAGCGGTGGCGCGATGACCATGGCCGGTACATCGCGGACCGGCACGATGGCACCGTCGAGCACCGCTGCAGCCCGCTTTCCAGTGGCGAACTCGATGCGGTGACGCAGCACATGCGGCACCACAGCACCCGGCGGCAACGTGATCCAGACAAAGATGACGGCGCGCTTCCCCGCCGCTATCGACACCTTCTTGCCCTCCGGTGGCGCCGGCTTGATCGTTGCCGACAGGTCCGCTGCCGTGAGCATAAGCAACGGGGTTTCGGACTGGTCACCGAAAACACGGAGGCCAAGTGGTGTTAGCGAACCGGTATCCCCGTAGAAGTTGGTGACATGCAGTTCGTAGGCGAGATGCTTCAGGCCATCGGTGCCGACAAATGGGCTAGGCGCGAACGGTACACGAGCCTCCACGGGAGCAAAGTTTTCGTCCGCACGCAGGGCTGAAAAGCTCGACAGCAGAACCAGCAGGAAAAACACGGCCGCTTTGTGAATCATTCAAAAGCCTCCCTGGCAGCCGCGTGGATACGCGTGAGCCGTTGTCCGATCTACTCAAGCCTGGCTTGGCTGAACACAACTGACCCAGCTTGCCGTTGGGAAAGCCTGTACGCAATGCCGGATCAAAACCGGAGTCAGAATGGAATTTCCATGAAAGCTCGCAGGAAAAGTGCACTCTGACCCAAGTTCTGGCATAGCCCGGGCCTGGCTAAGGAGAGTGAACCGACTGCTGAGCACGTCCCTTGAGCAGCCAGTCCCTGGAATCCCAGCGTGCGCCGATCTCTTGGACGAGGGCCTCGTACTGATCGCTACCAGGTTTCGCCGGGATGGAACTTGCGCAGTGCTGATAGACGGCCGAGTGGAACGGCTCTGGTGCAAAAGGGTCACCCAGAAGGAACCCAAGGTGGGTGCTCGCATCCTGCGTGAGCCGAGGCAGAGACCTGACCATGGGCTCTAGATCGGGATGGCCTGAATTAGCCAGAGCCGATTGAATACGGTTCCAGTCAGCCCGCTGCTGCGTGGACGGGGAGCCACGCTTCACTATCGATAGCGCCAGAGCCAGAAGATCCTGTGACTCCCGCAGATTGTCCGCGGCGTTCATGCGCGTCATCTCGGCCACCCCCGCAAGACTTTGCTGCTCCGCGCTGAACTCCTGTCTTGCTTCGGAACTGAACGGCCCATTCTCGGATGCGAGCATCGTGCGGCCCAGGGTGGTGCCCGTTTCGAAGTTCTTGATCCGCTGCTGATGGATCTTGTCGAGCAAGGCCACGCGCCCATAGACGGTCTTCAGATCGGCCTCCGTCCAACCATGGGAACCAACACTGTTGATGTCCCCAGGAATCTCCGCATTGCCATAGGCAAGCTTCTCGATCTTTTGAAGGTCTGCTTCGTTGCAAAGCTCCGCCACTACCAATGCCGTCAGGTTGGTACGAACCTCGGGACTGTCGATGATGCTCGCATGCCCGAGGTGAGTGCCCGACGCACCCGTTCGCACTGAGGCCTGGGCGTCAACGTTGTCGTATCGATGCTGCCAGTCATGGAAGGCAGTCGCGACAGTGGGCAACAGCCCCACGTGACCCTGCGCACTGTGGCTGCGCGCCCAACCTTCGCCGAGCGAGAGTCCCAGAAGCGCGACTGTCCAGAACATCAGGAACGACCACATCGATGGCCGCATGGTGAACAGCCGAGCCATCAGCACCAGGTAGGCGGCTATCACGATGCCCACCAGGACAAAGGCCAGCATGTAGAGCGGCTCGCCCGCGTAGAGCGAAGCCGCAAGGGCTGCTGACAGGCTCAGCAGGATGGCAAGAAAAGCAAGCTTCACGAACTCCCCCTGTATCCAGAATCACTGGTCTTTCCCGCTTAGCGATATCCGCTAGGGTCGAAAGCGGACCTCTCGCTTCTACTCCAGCCCCCGGGCGGCTAAACGCCCCAGAGGCTTCGATGTGACAATCACCAGCAGCCCAAGAGCTACGTAAGCAGCGTTGCCAATGATTGTGTGCGTCGGGTAACGCTGAACTTCAACGCCAAGCGCCATCTCGATGAAGTACAGGCTCCAGCTAAAGGCAAAGAACGCAGCCCAAACGATTCCTAAGAGCCGAAAAACTAGCGTGGCAGTCCGTTGGTAGCTCGTCATAAGTCCCCTTGTCGACGATTTCCATGACCCTAACCGATATGTCTGCTTCGGGTCGAAAGCGGATACGTTAGCCTTGGCTTGAATCGAGATCATCGCCCCCAAAAACTTCTAAGTACCAGAAGGTAGAAGGTGCTTTGAACCAGTGCTTGTTGGTGCCCGTCTCGAACTGGGCCAGTTGTTGCATTGGTAGCCGGTAGCGCGAAAACAGCGCCAGAAGGTTCCGCAGGTCCACCTCAGAGATCTCTCCGGACCGCAAAACCAGCGTGTCGCCATCCCAGCGGTCAAAGCACGGAATTTCCTCCACCCAGGTGAACAAGTGCTTCTCGTCGAGATAGGAGCCAAACCGGACACCCGCGCAGCTCAAGCGCACCATCGTGATCTCCACATTTCAAGTGCTCTAGTTTGCGAAGCTAATGTCCGCTTTGGGTCGGAAGCGGACTTCAACGCGGAGCCCTGGACAGTCTTGCTGCCCGAACAGCAAGTACGCCGAAGAACACGGCCCCAAAGATACCGACGCAAGTCAGGGTTCCCCAGAAATGAACATTTCGAACCGCGCGGTCCCCTGTGAATAGACTTGCAGCCTGCAAGACGCCAAGAGCGCAATAGACCGAGGCAAGCAGCAGCGAAAGCGACAAGACGGCGAAAATCCTATTCTTTGCTTGCTGGTTCATCAGCTATCCCGTCCCCCGATTCCGTGCCATTGACCCGCCCAGTGAAGATGTCCGCTTCGGGTCGGAAGCGGACCTTCCCAGAATATAGCCGTGAGCGCTCCTCGGCACCTCTGATCACCAGCAGTAGAGCTGTCAGCGCTCGACGAAACTGATGTTCAGCTCTGTCGGGATCCGAAGGCTGCACTCGCGCAGCCCTCGTCACCGCATGCCAGGTCCATCGACGCGATATCCACTACGGCAGCTCGCGAAGCTTTGCAATGGCGGACATCGCACTGGGCCAGCCGGCATAGAAAGCCAGGTGAGTCACCATCGCCGTGAGCTCCTCCTTGCTTACGCCGTTCTGCAGGGCGAACGGCATGTGGAAGTTCAATTGCTCGGTCTTGCCGGTCGCCACCAAGGCGGCACAGGTGATCAAGCTACGGTCGCGCTTTGACAATGCAGTGTCTTCCCACACCTGACCGAACAGCACATCGTCGGTAAGCGCGGCCAGCTGCGGCGCGACATCGCCGATAGCCTTTCGGGCCTGGTGGGCGTTCTTTGTTTCGTTCATATCGATCACCTCAAGGCATAGCGGGCGCAAGGATGGCCCACCGGGTTGTCCGCACCAATGTAGGCCGCAGAAAGCCATCAAACTAGACGGGAAAACCCGCATGGACTTTTGAGCTAAGTTCATCAATGCGGACACCATGCGTCATGCTTCGCGCTGCACCCATCCGACTCCAGCCATGCAGGCCTTGTCATGCGCCAGAACATCAGCGATCTGCTCGCCTTTCTCGCCGTCGCCCGCGAGCGCAGTTTTACCCGCGCCGCAGCACAACTGGGGGTTTCTCCATCAGCACTGAGCCACACCCTGAAAGGGCTGGAGAGCCGATTGGGCGTGCGCCTGCTGACCCGCACCACGCGCAGCGTCTCCCCCACGGAAGCCGGCGAGCGGCTACTTCAAACCATTGGGCCTCGCTTTCAGGACATCGAACATGAGCTCGACGCACTGACCGAGCTGCGCGACAAACCAGCAGGCACGATCCGCATCACCGCAACGGATTACGCCACCGACAAGGCGCTGTGGCCACGACTGGCCAAAGTACTTACCCAATACCCGGACGTGAAGGTGGAGATCGTCATCGATTACGGGCTGGTCGATATCGTGGAACAACGATTCGATATTGGCGTACGCCTTGGCGACCAAGTTGCCAAGGACATGATCGCCGTGCGCATTGCACCTGACATGAAGATGGCCATCGTCGGCTCGCCCGCCTACCTGGCAAACCGGGACGCGCCCAGGCTGCCCGCGGACCTGACGGCGCACAATTGCATTGGCCTAAGACTTCCCACGCATGGCGGGGTCTATGCGTGGGAACTAAAAAAGGGAAAACGCGAACTGCAGGTCCGAATCGACGGTCAGTTCACATGCAATGGCTCGTATCAAATGCTCCGTGCCGCCATCGACGGTGTCGGACTTGCCTTTCTACCTGACGATCTGGTGGCGGATCATGTCAACACCGGGCAACTGGTGCGCCTATTGGATCCGTGGTGCCCCACCTTTCCCGGGCTGCATATCTTCTATGCAAACCGCCGGGAGATGTCCCGCGCCATGGGCGTTGTCATCGATGCCCTGCGCTATCGCGCCTGACGCGACACCCCTTGCACAGTCAACCTTATAAACAACTTAGAAAATGCAATTAACAACTCTTATTATTTGCTTATAAATTCCATTTAACAAAACTTATAATCGTCTTAGCGAAAATAAATACGATTATTTGCCTGATTATCGAATAATCATTTTGTTGCTAAATTGTCATATGCCCTGACTACGGTGTCGCCCCGTTGAGACACCCTCTAATCCATCCAATGGGCACCCCATGACACGGCACACTTCAGCGCTATTCGGGCGCTCCCGCACCACGCTCGCACTCTGCCTGGCCGCCGCCATTGCCTCACCGGCATGGGCTGGCGGCAACGCAGCTACCGACACCAGCGCCACGCCGCAGCAGGCCAAGAGCCTGGATGCCGTACAGGTGACGGGCACCGACACCGTGACCAATGTCGCCCTATCGCAGGGCTCCATGGTGGCCACCGAGCCGCAATCGATCATCGGCCGTACTTACATCCAGGAAAACGTTCCGCCCACTGGCGACTACACTGACATCGCGTCCATCGCGCCGAGTGTTTACACCGTGACGCCGAACGGCTCCGGCCTGATGGAGGCCGCGGTCGTCTCCATCCGCGGTTTTCAGGATGGCCAGTACAACGTGACGTTCGACGGCATCCCGTGGATGGACTCCAACGACTTCACGCACCACTCCACGTCGTATTTCACCAACCAGCAGACCAACTCCGTTACGGTGGATCGCGGCCCGGGCACCGCTGGCACACTCGGCAACGCGACCTTCGGCGGCACCATCTCGGTGGACTCGCTCAACCCGCAGAAGCAGTTCGGCATCAACCCGTACGTTAGTTACGGAAGCTGGGACACGGCGGTGGAAGGCGCGACCATCAATACCGGCGCCTTCACCAACAGCGGCACCAGCGCGGTGGTCAATCTGCAGAACAGCTCGTCGGACGGCTATCTCACCTATTCCGGCCAGCGTCGCCAGACCGTATTCGCCAAGGTAGTGCAACCCCTGGGCGACAACACCACGCTGACCTTTGTCGGCATGGCGAACTACTTGAACCAGTACGTGCCATTCGGCGCCACCAAGGCGCAGATTGCGCAGCACGGCGTCAACTACGGCCTGAACGACGACCCGACCAGCCAGGCGTACTACGCCTACAACAAGGACGAGATCAACACCAATCTCGGCTATATCGGCCTGCACTCGGAATTTGATGGCTGGACCATCGACAACAAGGTCTACACCTACGGCTACAACCATTTCGGCTTCAACGGCGAAGACCCGAACGGCGAAACGCCGAACGGCACGTTCTATGGCCCCGACAATGTCCCCGGCCAGCACATGCGTAACACCAACCGCTCATGGGGCGACATTTTCCGCGTAGGCAAGGAACTCGGCCCGGGCGAGCTGCGCGCTGGTGTGTGGTACGACCACCAGGACGACATCCGCTGGCTCTACGAGTTCGACGACACGCTCAACCAGCTCAACCCCGTGGTCAACCCCGGCGCGCCGACGCTGCAGGAAGCTGCAGCAGACCGGCGCATGAATGACACGCTGATCACGATCCAGCCGTTTCTCGAATACCAGTGGAACATCACCGACAACGCGTACCTGATCGGCGGCGTGAAGTACAACAACTTCGAGCGCGATCTGGATGCTTCAGTGAACCAGAAGACGGGGACGCCGCTCACGTACTCCAAGAAGTGGGAAGCCACGCTGCCCTCGACCTCCTTCCACTATGCGTTCACCTCCAACTGGACGGCATACGCGCAGTGGGCCAAGGGTTACCTGGCGCCGAACCTGAATCTGCTGTACGTGCCCAACCCGGCCGTTTCCGACAGCGCCGTGGCCCCGGAAAAAACCACCAATATCCAGCTTGGCACCACCTGGACCACCGATCGCCTGACACTGTCGGGTGACGTGTACAAGATCGACTTCAACAACTTCGTGCAGAGCCACAAGGTTGGCGGCATCACCGAGTTCTACAACGGCGGCGGCGTACATTACAAAGGCGTCGAACTGGAAGGCACGTACATGCTTGGCGCGGGCTTCAGCGTCTATGCCAACGGCTCGCTCAACCGTGCAATCCAGACCACAGACAACCAGTGGAACGCGAACACGCCCCACAAGACCGCCGCGATGGGCTTTACCTACAGCAACGGCTCCGTCTATGCATCGCTGGTCGATAAGTTTGTCGGCAAGACCTACTACACGGCCAACGCGGAAGACGACACGCCGATTGGCGGCTATGCCATCACCAACTTTGCCGCCAGCTACAAGTTCGACCCGCACATGGCTGACGTGAAGGATTTCAAGATCGGCGTGCAACTCAACAACCTGTTCAACAACACCCACATCAACGCCTTGGCCGGCACCACGGGTGCGGACGGCACGCCGTTGTACTGGACCATCCCTGCGCGCAACTTCAACTTCACGATTTCGGCTGACCTGTTCTGATGAAACGTTCTGCACTTCTGTGGATGGCGCTCCTGGTCAGCCAGTCGGTGATGGCTGATCGTGGTGATTCAGATCACGCACTCTTCGCACTGTCGACCGTGTTGCCGCCCCCACCGGCCGCAGGTTCGGCGGAGGCCGGCCAGGATCTACAGACCGTGCTCGCCGTGCAGCAATCCCGAACCGCCGACGAACAGTCGGCGGCCAAGGCGGATACGGATCGCTCCGTATTCCGCTTTGCGGATGCGCTCGGCTCGACGATGCAAGCGGCTTCTTTGCCAAAGACCACAGCGTTCTTTGAGCGCGTCGCCAAGCTGGACAAGGCCGAGGTGGCCGATGCCAAGCTTTACTGGCGACGACCCCGCCCGTCGGTGACCTCTGACCAGGTGCATCCGCTGTCCAAGGAGAAACCGGACGATTGGAGCTATCCGAGCGGGCACGCCACTTTCGGCTATACC
>NZ_JAELTQ010000176.1 GCF_016428905.1 Dyella sp. ASV24
TGGCTGCGACGGTACCGGCCACTTCCAGGCCGGGAACCGGGTTGGCGCCGGGCGGAATAGGGTAGTTGCCTTCGCGTTGCAGCACGTCAGGGCGGTTCACGCCAGCCGCTCGCACCTGGATCAGCACTTCGCCGGGCTTTGGCGCAGGTACAGCCACCTGTATGGGTTGCAGCACATCGGGCGTGCCGGGTGTGCTGATGTGGATCTCGGTCATCGTCGCGGGGAGCGAGGGACGCATGAAGCGCTCCGGTTCTAAAGATTCAGGGGTGGCCGGCGCGGGCGTGGCGTCGGCGTTTGAACCACCAGCGTAGGGTCAAAACGATGACGATCAAGAGAAGGAGGGCTGTCGTGCCGACCACCTGCAGCATCCGCGCCTGGCTATACATGACGAAGCGGCCTGACTGGCTGTAGAACCCGTTGAACGCGGCGAGCACCTGTGGAAGTTGTGCCAAGTCTTCCTTGCCGAGTGGGAGTGGCGCTTCATCCGGATGCCAGCTCGACCCCATGGGCTCAGTCTGTCCGTTCCGGTCGAGCTCGACGTGACCGCCGAGCACATGGGTAACAGGGCGATCGTGCAGGTACTGATTGATGCGCAAGGCGCTGGCACGGTCGGCATGGATGTCGTCGATGATCAAGCGGCCGGGCAGAAGAAAGTCACCCGTAAACACCAGGCCGGTGTTGCCGTCGTAAAACGACACGTGCGATGGGTAATGGCCCGGCGTGGCGATCACGTCGATCATGCGGTCCCCCAGGTCGATATGCGCGATGTCGTTGGGCCAGTCGCGAAAGCCGAAGCCGTCGATGACGTGCGATAGGTCGGTGCCGACAATCGCGACGTCTGGTGCGCTGGCAAATTGACCGTCGCCGCTGCGATGGTCCAAGTGGCCATGCGTGTGGGCAATGAGCAGCGGCAGACGCTTGCCGTGGGTGACCGGGAGCAGCCCCAGCACGGTCGACGCCAGCGGCATCTTGCTGGCGTCCGTGATGTCGCCGGTGTCGATGAGCAGTGCACGCGTCGAGCCGATGAGCAGGTAGATGAACGGCCCCTCGTAAGTCTGGCAAAGGCTCTCTCGCAGGATGTAGGTGTTCTGGTCGTAGCGATGCACCTGGAGCGGTTTCGGCGGGCGCACCTGACAATCGGCGGCGCCGGCATCCCAATGCACGTTCATATCGCCTGGAAGGGGTTGGGCCAGGGCAGGCATGCCCAGCAGGCTGGACATCCAGCACAGCACGATCAATGCGTATTTCATCCATGCCTCGACGGGTAGGGGCGTGACTGGTCGTCACGCATACAGCGAGTCCGATGCGGGCGGATGGGGGAGGGTTTAGGTCGCCCCCGCAGACGAGCGTCCTTCCGTTCAGGAAGGCGCAAACGGGTGTGCGGCGTGGACGCGTCGCCATTTCGATCGATGGCGTCGGTGCGGCGTGGCCAGCTTCTGCGGCGTGATGGTGTTGTGAAGGTTGCGCGGTGCCTATCCGTCGCAGCGTTTCTAGTGGGAGGTGCTCCGGCCCGTCCCCGAGGTCCGCAAGGAGTCGTGCAGCAGCAAGGTCACCCTGACGCGTGCATCGACATCGCGAACGTGCACGTCGCCGCCATAAATATGCGTGCGATCACGGATCGACGAAATGCCTAGCCCGCTGGCGCCGAGCAAGGTCATGGCCTGCTTCCAGGGTTCGTTATCAACGGCATGGACGGGGTCCCGGTCCGGCATGGGGGCTCGGGACGATGCGGGCCTTCCCTCGAGCCGCATGACGACCCAGCGCCGTCCGCGGGTGTGGCCGCCGCGCAGACGCAACTGAATGTCCTGCATGGGGCCGCGCGACAGCACGTGGACCAACACCTCGCAGGCCAGCCGGTAAAGCGCCATGTGCACGTCCGGTCCGAGCTGGCTCAAGCCGCGGCCCGAGAGCTCGCAGGTATAAGTGGCGCCCGCCATATGAATGGCCTGCGCGAAGGGGCCCTCGCGCAAGGTTGCGGGCACGCCGCGCTCGCGCCATCCACGCGGATACAGTGCATTGGCTAGTCGGTGCATTTCATGCTGGGCCTGGGCCACCTGTCGTGCGTAAGTACGCTCTTCGGTTGACGACAATATATGCCGAAGCCGGTTGAGCAGACGGCTGTGGTTCTCGCCGATGGTGTGGCCGATATGTTCGAGCGTGTCGGCGGCCTGGCGCAATCGAAGTTCTTCTAGATAAAGCCCTTGCTGCGCCAATTGGAAGCCACGCAAGGGATCCGCTTGGCCGGACTGGCTTACGTGCCCTTGCTGCGCAATGCGCGAGCCGAGCATGAGCAGCGTGGTGATGGCGAAAGCGATGAGTGCTTGTGCCTGAATCACCGCCGGGTCACGCACGATGGATGAGGTCATGGTGACAGCTACGCTGGCCAGCGTGCCGCCCAGTGCTGCTCCTCGCCAGCCGTGGCGGGAGGTGAGCCATACCACCGGAAGGAACATAGCGATGCGGAATACCTGCATGCTGTCACCTTGGCTGCTGAACACCAGGCCCATCAACACCAGCAACGGGATGAGCATGCCGACGGCGAGATCTTTTGCGAGTCGGCTCCTCCGCAGGGGCGTTTCCGCGTTCTTGTCCGCCAGGGCGAGAACGAGCGCGATGGCCGTGGGTGCGATAGCCAACGCGCCGAGGTAATTGCTGATGAAGTCGCCAAAGATCGCTCGCGTTTCGAGTGTCGGAGCGAGCTGTCCTGCCGGTACTTGTGCTGTCATGGCTAAGAGGACGTCAACGAGTGCAGTCAACACGGCACTGGCGAGAATCACGCCAAGAAGCATCGACATGTTGATCTGGTAACGATCAAGCAGCAGGCGCGCATGTCGGCGAGCCCAGGCGGTCAGAGCCATCAGTGGCAAGAGCGGAGGCAGCGCGGCCAGCACCGACCATCGCCAGCCAGACTCGCTGAAGCCGCGCCAAGCGTGGAGGCTCACTGGAATGCATTCGCCGAGCAGCAACGCAGGCCAGTAGCGATAAGGAAGCAGCAATAGGCAGGCCACACGCAGGCCGGCGGGAAGATTCCAGTGGGAAACGGAAATGTGGCTTAGCAGCGCATAGCTGAAGGCATAGCCCAGGCAGACAGCCACATGGCGGCCCCATACACGCGGTGCGAAAACTTCCTGTTTGACTGTCTTCCCCATGCTGGCCGTGACCCTTCCTGCTCACGCGGGCAGGCGATTGTACGGGCGATGCGTTGTCCTCGCACATCGCTGTTTCCGACCGCGAGTCGGTCGTCGATGCGGCCTTGCCTTTGTGTTCCGCTCAGCGCCGCTGTGCCCAGAACTCAGGTCGATGGTGATGCGTCGCCGCGACGACTGGCAATGTCGACGCCTTCGCGCATCGCCTTGGTAACCGGTGTATTGGCAACGATTTCCAGCAGGCGATCCCATTGTTCGTCCGTCAACGGGCCGGATGCGTGCAGCGTACGCATCACGTGCAGGCGTCCGTCGTCGTCGCGATCCAATTGCAACTCAGCGCGGAACTCGCCGAGGTCCCAGCCTTTGCGCTCGGCGTACATGCGCAAGGTGATCGCCGTGCACGCTGCGAGCGATGCCAGGTAGTAGTCAAACGGTGCCGGGCCCGCGCCTTTGCCGCCAAGCTTCACAGGTTCGTCGGTGTCGAGTTTGAAATGCCCGGCCTCGATATGGTGAAGATAGTGGGTGTCTGTCGACACAATGTTGGCAGACGAAACTTTAGACATGCGCGTGAATCCCTTGTGTGACATGTGGCGGGCTCTATCGGGAAGAGCGTCGCAGGACCATGGAGGTTAAGCGGACAGGGCCGTGCAGCCAAGTGTGATGGATGGCAGCTGGAGCGATAGCAATTGGACAAAAGTAGAGCCCTGATGACGTTGTTTTCGCGCTACGCCACGCTACGCACCCTTGAGACGCAGCGATATAATCGGCACATAGGTGAGCGCCCGCGCCTGTTGCGCGATGTTCTATAACGCCTGTCGCGGCCGTAGTGGCGTGCGCAGCGTCGCGTACCTCTGCGTTTTCTTTCTCGGATATCCCGTCATGCGATCCATTGCCCTTCCTGCCGCCATCGCGTTCAGTCTCGTCCTTGCCGGTTGCGCGACCAGCCGCGGCCTGCACACCACGGGCACCATGACGGACCCGGGCAACCTGAAGTCCGAGCGCAGTCTTGCCGATGTGCAGCTCAGCCCCACTGCATGGCCGAAGCAGGACTGGTGGGTGAGCTATGGCGATCCGCAGCTCACTGCGCTGATCGAAGAAGCCTTGAAGAACAACCCGAGTCTCGATCAGGCGCAGGCGCGTGCGCGACAGGCGCAGGCCATCGCGGATAGCGTCAATGCCAGTCGCAAGCCGCAAGCGGGCTTCGACGCATCGATCACGGGTGCCGACCTGTCGAAGAAGAACCCGATCTATCCCGAGTACGTGCTGGGTAAATTTGCCTGGAGCAAATCGCTCACGGCGGATTTCTCGTGGGATCTGGACTTGTGGGGCGGCAAGCGCGCCGCCTGGGAAGGCGCACTGGGTCGCAGCCGCGCCGCCGAGATCGACGCCTACGCCGCACGTATCGAATTGTCGGTGAATGTGGCCCGCGCCTATGTGCAGCTGAGCTATGCGTTCGCCGAGAAAGATGTCGCCGATGCCGAACTGGAGCGCGCCAGCCGCACCCTCGACGTGACGCGCAAGCTCGTGAAGGGTGGTCTCGATACGCCGCAGCAGGAACATCTCGCCGACTCGCAGGTGGCTGGCGCCGAACAGCAGAAGGTGGCCGCTGACCGTGCCATTGATGCGGCGCGCAGCAGCCTGTCGGTCTTGTTGGGACAAGGCCCGGATCGCGGTCTCGCCATCGAACGTCCGCATATGGTGGATCACGGCCCGGCCGTGTTGCCGGACAAGCTGCCTGTGGATCTGCTTGGTCGTCGTGCCGATCTGGTGGCGGCGCGCTGGGAAATCGAAGCCTCCAGCAAGGAGATCAAGGCTGCCAAGAAGGAATTCCTGCCCAACATTAGCGTCTCGGCCATGGCCGGCCTGATCGCCGTGGGCGCCAGCACCAATGTGCTGTCACTGCAGGCGCGGCAATACGCCTTTGGTCCCGCGCTGAGCCTGCCGATCTTCGATGGTGGTCGTCGCCGTGCGAACCTCGCGGCGGCGGATGCGGGGTACGACGCCATGGTGGCGCGCTACAACGGCCTGCTCATCAGTGCGTTGAACGACGTCTCCGATCAGGTATCCGCGCTCAACTCCGTGCGCCAGCAGATCGTGCTGGAAAAGCGCTCCGTGGATGATGCCCAGAAGAGCTGGGACGACGCGTTGAAAGCCTATCAAGGCGGTTTGCGAGGCCCGCTTACGCCGCTCACCAGCCGCCAGCAGTTGCTGGTGGCACAGCAGCGACTCGCCCTGCTGGAGAGCCAGCAGACGGACATTTCCATCCGCCTGATCGAGGCCCTGGGTGGTGGTTTCGACGGCAGCAGCGACGTGGCCGTGATCAATGGGGCCGAGGAAGCGCCGCCGCAGGCATCGACCACACCCGAGGCCGCGCGTTGATGGCCTGGCAACTGCACTGCATCGACGAGCCCGCCGCTGCCGATCGCGAAGCCATTGCTGCCCCCTTGCTGGCCTATAACCTGAGCAAGGTGCCTACGCTGGATATCCAGCCGCTGGTGATCGCACTGCGCGATGAGCATGGCCATACGGTCGGTGGTCTATGGGGCGAGACGGCGCTCGACTGGTTGCACGTGGATCTCCTTGCCGTTCCGGAGTCCATGCGTGGGCAGGATGTCGGCACGGCACTCCTGCAGCGCGCCGAGCAGATGGCTCGGGAACGTGGCTGCGTGGGCGCGTGGCTTGATACCTTTGCGTTTCAGGCTCGCGGCTTTTACGAGAAGCTGGGTTACACCGTATTCGGTGAAATTCCGGACCATCCGGTGGGTGGTGCACGCTACTTTCTGCATAAGCGGTTCTGAATCGCCAATAGCCTTTGGTGCCCCAGGGGCTGGAAAAAAGCCTTTGAAGCCCTACATTTAGCTGGCGGCGGCAGCCTTGTGGGGCCGCGGTGAGCTTGGGAGGCAGCAGCGATGGCGACAGGTTGGGCCGGCGATGGCGCCGTACAAGACCAGATTGACGCGACCGTGGAAGACGCGGTGAAGCGTGCGCGCAGCCGCCTGCAGAAAGGTCCCGGACTAACTCATTGCGAAGAATGCGACGCCCCGATTCCCGAGGCGCGACGCCAGGCTGTGCCGGGCGTACGCCTGTGCGTCAACTGTCAGACCGTGCACGATAACGACGCGGCTTTCAGTGGCTACAACCGCCGCGGCAGCAAGGACAGCCAGTTGCGCTGAACGGCTGCCGAGCCGTAGACGGTATTTCACCTGATATCTACGCCTGCACCGCGCCACGAAGGCGGCGCGGTATTGACACGTGGTGGCGCGGCGAGGGTCAATGCTGGTCTTTCTGTCGACCCAGGATGCGTTTTCGCATGATCACGTCTTACCGCTTGAGCCAGCCTGTTTCTGTCGTTCGGGGCGAGGTGCGCCGATGAGCGGCCGGCTCAGTTCGCTGGCCGGCAGGCTGGCTCCCGAAGCCCAACTGGTCGATATTGCCCGCCTGCGCAGCGCTTACATCGATTTGCGCCCGGATGTAGGTGTGCCCAGCCAGCGCGTGGCCTTTGGTACGTCCGGACATCGCGGCAGCTCCTTCGAGCACAGCTTCAACGAGTGGCATGTACTGGCTATTACCCAGGCCATCTGCGAGTACCGCGCAGGGAAGGGGATCGACGGCCCACTGTTCATCGGCATCGACACGCATGCGCTGTCGCAACCTGCGCTGGAAAGCGCGCTGGAAGTGCTTGCCGCGAACGGTGTGCACACCATGGTTTCCAAGGGCGGCGAGTACACCCCGACGCCGGCCATCTCGCACGCCATCCTTACCTACAATCGCGGCCGTACGAGCGGACTGGCCGATGGCATTGTGGTGACGCCTTCGCACAATCCGCCCGATGGTGGTGGCTTCAAGTACAACCCGCCCAATGGTGGTCCGGCAGATACGGACATCACTGGCTGGGTGCAGAAGCGTGCGAACGCACTGATCGAAGGCGGCTTGCGCGACGTGCGCCGCGTGTCCTTGGCGGAGGCGCTGCGTGCATCGACCACGCACCAGCACGACTATCTGGATGCCTACGTTACCGACTTGGCGAACGTGATCGACTTCGATGCGATCCGTGGCAGCGGTGTGCATCTGGGCGTTGATCCGCTCGGCGGCTCCGGCGTGCATTACTGGGCCCCCATTGCCGAGCGTTACGGCATCGACCTGACCGTAGTCAGTGAGGTGGTCGACCCTACCTTCCGTTTCATGAGTGTCGACTGGGACGGCAAGATCCGCATGGATCCTTCGTCCTCGTACGCCATGCAGCGCCTGATCGGCCTGAAGGACAGCTACGACGTCGCCTTCGCTTGCGATACCGACCACGACCGCCACGGCATCGTCACGCGCAGCTCGGGTCTGTTGCTACCCAATCACTATCTTTCCGTACTGGTGGATTATTTGTTTCGCCATCGTCCGCAATGGCGCAGCGATGCCGCTGTGGGTAAGACGCTGGTCAGCTCTGCACTGATCGACCGCGTGGCGAAGCGCCTCGGTCGCAGGCTTTACGAGGTGCCGGTGGGCTTCAAGTGGTTCGTCGACGGCTTGTTCGACGGGTCGCTCGGCTTTGGCGGGGAAGAAAGCGCAGGTGCATCCTTCTTGCGTCGCGATGGCGGTGTGTGGAGTACCGACAAGGACGGTATCGCCTCGGCATTGATGTCGGCGGAAATCGCCGCTCGCGCGGGCAAGGATCCGGGCGAGCTGTACCGCGAAATGACCCAAGAGTTGGGCAGACCGGTGTCCGAGCGTGTCGACGCACCGGCCAACACTGAGCAGAAGGCCAGGCTTTCGAAGTTGTCGCCTGATCGGGTGAAGAGCACGCAGCTTGCCGGCGAAAAGATCGAGGCTGTATTGGATCGCGCGCCGGGCAACGGTGCGGCCATCGGCGGCATCAAGGTGGCCTCGGCCAATGGCTGGTTCGCTGCACGTCCGTCGGGCACCGAGGACATCTACAAGATCTACGCGGAGAGCTTCAAAGACGAAGCGCATCTGCAGCGCCTGTTGGAAGAGGCTCAGTCCATGGTGGATCAGGCGCTCAACGCAGGCTGAGGTTTGCCGGGGAAAGATAAAAAGGGCGCCACGATCGGCGCCCCTTTTTATGCCATCAAACCGGGGACGGATTACGTTCCTGGAAACCCTGCTGATGCCAATACGGGTACGCCGGCGTTACCGCGCTAGCGGCATCCAACGTCGCCACCTGCTCCTTGGTGAGATTCCAGCCGATCGCACCGAGGTTTTGCGTCAGTTGTTCCTCGTTACGCGCACCGATCACCACCGTCGATACCGTCGGGCGTTGCAGCAACCAGTTAAGCGCAATCTGCGGCACGGTCTTGCCGGTTTCCGCAGCGACCTCATCCAGCGCGTCGATCACGCGGTAGAGATATTCATCGCTCACTTGCGGGCCCATGTCGCCGGTCTTGTGCAGTCGGCTGGTTTCGGGCAGCGCCGCGCCGCGGCGAATCTTGCCCGTCAGGCGGCCCCAGCCCAGCGGGCTCCACACCACGGCGCCTACGCCTTGATCGATGCCCAGCGGCATCTGTTCCCACTCGTAATCGCGGCCGATCAGCGAGTAGTAGGGATTGAGCCGAGATACGTGTAATTTTGATAAGTAGAATGCCAATTCATTTTATAGATCAATAACTTGCCGGTCTTTTAGTGAGTTCGCCGCCCTTCCGTCAGGCGGCCAAAGCCAGGTCGCCCTC
>NZ_JAELTQ010000177.1 GCF_016428905.1 Dyella sp. ASV24
GAGTACGACCCATGTTCAAGCGTTTTGCCCCCCTGCGCGCGCTGAGCCTCGTTGCCGGCCTGCTGCTTGCCAGCGCCTGCACGGCGACTGGCACCAATGACGCCGCACCCTATACCGACGGCACCGAGTACGTGACGCTGGCCGGCCCCGCCCACCGTGTTAGCAATGAAGGCAAGGTGGAAGTGGTCGAGGTGTTCTCCTACGGCTGCATCCATTGCGCCCACTTCGCCCCCATTGCGGACCAGATGCGCAAGCAGCTGCCGCCGGGCGTGAAGTTCAGGATGCTTCCGGCCGCTTTCAGTGACGAATGGGTGCCGTATGCCCGCGCCTTCTACGCCGCGCAGAAGCTGGGTGTGGTCGAGCAGACGCACTTGGAGCTGTTCAAGGCCAAGTTCGACGAGCACTACCCGATCTCCACCCTGGATGAGCTGGCCGACTTCTACGCAGCTCACGGCGTGAAACGCGACGACTTCATGCGCATCGCCGCTTCCGACGAGGTCACCCAGCAAATCCGCAAGGATATGGAGCTGGTGAAAGCGTGGCAGGTGGACGGCACGCCGACGATCGTGGTCGACGGCAAGTACCGCACCGCCAATGTGAAGACACTGGACGAGCTGTCGGCCGTGACCCAGTGGCTGGCTAAGCGCGAGCTGGCCAACGTTAAGTAAGCCCGCAGGGACTTTCCCCGCGTTCACAAGCGGGCGGGCATCCTTGGTGTTTCCAGCGTCTGACCGCCGCCACGATGGCGGCGGTCAACCTTTTGCGACTACCTTGCCCGTCTGATGAATCGCCCTGACACCCCCACCGCCCCGGCTCCAGAACGACGTTTGCGCCTGCTGAGCTGCAACATCCTGGCCGGCGCCAGCGTGCAGCGGTACAGCGAATACCTCACTCGCAGCATCAATGCGGTGTTGCCAGGCCGCAGCAAGCTGGACAACCTTGATCGCCTCGCCGAGGTGCTACCGCAGTTCGACGTGATCGGCCTGCAAGAAGCCGATGCCGGCAGCCTGCGCTCAGGTTTCCTCAACCAGACGCGCTACCTCGCCGAAGCCGCAGGCATGCCCTTCTGGAGCCATCAGCCCAATCGCCCGATGGCACGATTGGCCCACTCGGCGAATGGCCTGATCAGCCGCATCGAACCCACCAGTGTGCTGGACTATCCGTTACCGAGCCGCATTCCCGGCCGCGGCGCGCTACTGGCGCGCTTTGGCCAGGGCGACGATGCACTGGCGGTGATGATTGCCCATCTCTCGTTGAGCGCACCCGCCCGCGCCAAGCAGCTCGGCTTTATCGCTGAGGTTTTGCAGGATTATCCGCATGCTGTGCTGATGGGCGACCTCAATACCGAGGTGCGCAGCGCGGAGATGAAGCATCTGTTTGCCAAATCGTGCCTCGTGCCGCCCGACCAATCGACACCCACCTTTCCCAGCTGGAAACCCAAGCGGGCGTTGGACCACATTCTCACGTCCGAGAAGATCCAACTCGACAAAGTGTGGGCGCTGCCGCAGGCTTTCTCCGACCACTTGCCGATTGCGGCTGAAATCCGCCTGCCCGGCCATATCGCCCCCCGCACGTACCGAACGCGCCGATGAAACGAACCCTACGCCTGACCCTGCCTTGGCTGTCGCTGATCGTCGTCGGCGTGATTGCCTATGCGCTGCGCTACGGCCTGGTCGAATCGCCGGACGTCGCGCACCTGTGCGACACGACGGCATCGCTCGAATGCACTGCGCGGCACGCCACGGTGATGGGCTTCATCCTTGCCCCACTGCGCATGTCCGCCACCTACAGCTACCAGATGGGCATCTACGGCTGGGTGGCGCTGGCCGCCGCCGTGCTGGCGTTGTCGTGGAAGAAGCCGTTCGCCGCGTGGCTTGCCGCGGCGACGGGTCTGGTGGCGGTGATTCTGTACTGCTTCGCGCCGGGCGCGTTCGCGCTATTGGTAGGCTGCCTGCGCCTGGTGCGGCTGCAGTCGGGCAGCGCGGCGCCAATCGACCATCACGGCGCCAGCGGTCGCGAGATTCACGCCCAGCCATAGCCAGGTCGAGGGATTGAGCCCGACCTCCTGCGCCACCACCACGGCAGCGAGCAACGGCAGCACGCAGCTCATGAAACGCTCTTCCACCATGGGCACCACGCAGTTCACGCGGGTTTCCATCAGTGCGGCGATCAGGAAGCCCACCGCCGCTGGCCAGAACAGGCCCAGCGGGAAGTCGCGATAGCGGCCATCAAAGACCAGCAACAGGTCGTAGAACGCCAGACCGAACATCCACAGGAAGCGCAGGCGTCGATCCGGCAGATGCAGGGATGCGCCTGCCAGTCGCGCAGCGATGCGGCGCGCGAGGTAGATCGCCGAAAGCAACGCCAACGCGCACAGCAGGCCGGAGAACACCCACTCCAGTTGGTTGCGGCAATCGAAAAGCATCCGGCGGCCTTGCCACGCAATGGACGTAGCCGTCGCGAACCCCGCCATCGCCAGCGCGATACGGCTACGCGTATTGCCCAGATCACGGCGCCAGAAACCGGTCAACAAGAACAGCACCGCGCCTGCGGCACCCGCATACCAGCCGACGATCCAATTCGGCTCTTCGGTCACCGGCCCCTGCATGCCGAACTTGGGTTTTGCATTGACGTCGAAGATGCCCCAGTAGCCACCGACCGTGCCTTCCTGATCGCGCTTCCAGGGTTGATCGAAGGCTTCGATCACGTTGTAGGGCATGTCCACGCTGCCCGCATAGCGCAGGAAGTCGCGCAGATAGCGAGCCTCGTTCACCAAACTCGCACTTGCCTGTCGACGTTGGCGACCTTCGCTGGGCCAACCGGTCTCGCCGATCATCACGGCACGACCGGCGAAGCGCGCCTTCATGCGTGCATAGACGTCAGCCACGTGTCGAATCGCATCCTGCGGTGGCACGGGCTCGTCTTCCCAATACGGGAGGATGTGGATGGTGATGTAGTCGACGGAGTCGGCCATCTGCGGATAACGCAGCCAGAACTCCCACACGTCCGCATAGGTCACCGGGACAAGGTCGTCGTGCAAGGCATCGCGGACTCGCTTGATGTAGCCGGTCAGCGCTTCCGGTGATTGCTCACCACGCAGCAGCACTTCGTTGCCTACGATCACACCGCGAATCACTTCAGGATAAGCCTTGGCGGTTGCGATGCCGGTGGTCACTTCACGCTCATTGAGCGCTTTGTCGCGACCCAGCCAGATGCCCATCAGCACCTTCATGCCGTACTTCTGCGCAATGGCAGGCACCGCATTAAGGCCAAATCCCTGCGAATACGTGCGCACGCAATCGAAGCGCTCGGAAAGAGCTTTCAGATCCGCGTCGATGCGTTCAGGGCTGACGAAGGCATGCGGATCGAGCGGCGTTTCGCCCGGCTTACGGAAAGGGGCGTAGGACACGCAGGCGATGCGTGCCGTCGGTGCGTCGGGCAACGGCACCGGACGGCCGATCCGCCACCACCAGAGCGCACCGCACAGCATGGCCAGCACGAGGATCAGCCATGCGATCGGAGCAACGCGGGAGGACGGCGAAGACGGGGACGACATGCACTTCCTGGTATGCGCCGGACACGGCGCCTCGGGGTGGCAGATTCTAACAGGCGCCCCGCCCGCGCCATGCACATCTTCGGCGTAAAGGCCCGGAACAGGCTCTCGCGTGTTTCACGTCGCGCTCAGCGGGCATTGGCCATCCTGCCCTGTCCCGCGCAGCGCGCCGCGTCCTGCGGAGCCGCGATCTACACTGCGTGGCATAGGCACAAGGAAGGAGTAGTCATGTCCCTGCATGCAACACCGCGGCGAATCGCCCGACGCCTGCTCATCATCGTCGCCGGCCTGGGGCTGGCAGGTGCGGCCGCAGCCGCCGAGCCGACCGAGGCGCAGCGCACCGCCTTCAAACAGGCCTATGCCGCCGCCCAGCAGGGCGGCGATGGCTGGCGCAGCCTGGCGAGCAGTTTGCAGGACTACCCGCTGTATCCGTACCTTGAGGCGGCGTCCCTGACGCATGACATCCGCCAGATCCAGCGCCCGCAGGTGGAGGACTACATCAAGCGCTATCCAGGCCAGCTCACGGCGAGCGATCTGCGCCGCGACTTTCTCACCGAGCTGGCACGTCGGCAGGATTGGGATGGTTTTCTCGCGATGTACCAGCCTGGCCTCGGCGACGCACTCAGCTGCAACGCCCTGCAGGCGCAGCTGAGCAAGGGAACGCAACTCAATTTTGACCGCGACCTTGCCGGGCTGTGGTCCAAGCCGAAATTGCCGAGCGCCTGCGATCCCGTGCTCAACGCCGCACATGACCAGGGCCTGCTCACCACGCCACGCCTGTGGGACCGCATCGACCGCGCAGCGGACGCCGTGCAGCCGGGCACCATCAACAGCCTCGCCGCGTGGCTACCCGCCGGTGATGCCGAATCTGCGCGGCGCATCGCGTCAGCGCTGAGCGATCCTGGCGCCGCCACCGTGGCCGCGAATCAGTGGCCCGACTCATCGCGCAACCGCCAAGCCGCCATGCTGGCACTGGAGCGCCTGGCGCGCCGCCAGTCCGTCACCGCGGACATCGCATGGCAAAAGCTGCAAAGCCATTTCGCCTTTACGCCAGAGCAGCGCAATCGCGTGATGTACGCACTGGCCCTGTTCCATGCCACCGACTACGACGCCAGCGCAATCTCGCGCTTGATCGCGTTGCCGGCTTCCGTGCAGACCGATACGAGCCGCGAATGGCGTGTGCGCGCCGCCCTGGCCCTGCAAGACTGGAGCGCCGTACTTGCGGCCATCGACGCCATGCCAGCTACACAACAGCAGGATGGCGAATGGCGCTGGTTCCGCGCACGCGCACTGGCGCAGACAGGACGCGAGGCCGAAGCGCAGCAGGTGCTTACAGGCCTGGCGGCGGAGCCGACCTTCTTCGGCTTCCTTGCGGCCGACCGCGTCAACGCTCCCTATGGCATCTGCCAGCTGGATCTGAAGGGCAATCCCCAGCGTGAGCGCACCCTGCTCGCCAATCAGGGTCTGCTGCGCGCGTTCGAGCTTTATGCCGTGGGCCTGCCCCGACAAGCACGACGCGAATGGACACAGGCACTCGACGGCGCTGATCCGGACACATTGAAACTCGCCGTCGATCTTGCCAATCGCCGTGGCTGGTACGACCGCGCCGTTTTCACCTTCAACACAGGCGATGCCCTGCGCTACTACGAGCAGCGTTTTCCGCTCGCCAGCCAGGACGGCCTGGTGCCGCAGGCGCAGGAGGCAGGTATCGATCCGTCGTGGGCCTACGCCATTCTTCGCGCGGAAAGCGCATGGATGACCGATGCCCGTTCCGGCGCTGATGCGCGCGGCCTCATGCAGTTGCTGCCCTCGACGGCAGCCCTGGTCGCCAAGCGAAACGGCATCACCTGGACCGGCGGTGATTCGCTCTACGACCCGATCACCAACATCATCCTGGGCACGCGCTATCTCGCGCAGATGGCGGGCCGTTTCCATGGCGCGCCATGGTTGGCCAGTGCCGCTTACAACGCCGGCCCCGGCAAGGTCGATCAATGGCTGGAGGCGCGTGGCACGCTGCCGCCGGATCTGTTCATCGCCACCATTCCTTACAAGGAAACGCGCGAGTACGTGGCACGCGTGATGTCGTTCGCGGTGATCTACGACTGGCGTCAGCACGGCAATGCGGTGACCCTGTCGCGCTGGCTGACGCCGATCGGCCAGACCTACATGCTGCCGGACAGCCATAGCGAGCGTAAGCTGGCAGGGTGCCCGGCGGTAGCAACACCCACGCCGGCGGAAGCCACCTCAGCCGCGCCAGCGAGCAGCCTGCCGCCGCCCGCCGCGGCCAGCAGCAGCGGCTCGCGATGAGCCAGAGACAGCACATGACGGTGAAAGCCAAACAACTGGTCATACTCGGCGGCACCGGTTTTGTCGGTTCGCATCTGTTGCCGCGACTGGCGAAGGATGGCCACAGCATTCTGCTGCTTTCGCGTAACCGCGAACGGCAACGCGCCATGAGCGTGCTGCCCGGCGTGCGCACCCGCAGTGTGGACGTCTATGACGCCAACGCGCTGCGTCGGCAGTTCGAAGGCGCCGACGCGGTGATCAACCTCGTCGGTATCCTCAACGCCTTCGGTGAGCAGACCTTCCAGCATGCGCATGTGGAGTTGACGCAACGCATCCTCGGCGCCTGCCAGGCCGCCAACGTGACGCACCTGCATCACATGAGCGCGCTCAAGGCAGGCCAGGGCCTGTCGCAGTACCTCAAGAGCAAGGGTGAGGCAGAGGCACTAGTCCGGCGTTCGTCGATGGAGTGGACCATCTACCAGCCCAGCGTGATGTTCGGCGCGGGCGGTGGCCTGGTCGACCGTTTCGCCGCACTGCTGCGGCAGATGCCCGCCTTGCCGCTCGCTCGCGCTGCTTCGCGCATGGCGCCGACCTGGGCAGGCGATGTCGCCGAGGCGATGGCGCGCTGTATCGGCGATGACACCCTGGGTGTGGACCAGAGCTTCGAGCTGTACGGCCCGGATGTGCTGACGCTGGGTGAGATCGTGCACATGATCCGCGACACCATCGGCGTGCGTACCCCCATCGTTCCGCTGCCGGACGGCCTGGGCCGCCTGCAGGCGCAAGTGGCGCAATGGCTGCCGGGCAAACCGTTCTCGCTCGACAATTTCCGCTCCTTGCGCACCGATTCGGTCGGCAAGGTGGACGGCTATGCGACTCTGGGCATCACGCCACAGCCGCTGGCCCCGTGGCTGCCCGTGCTGTTGAACGAACCCGCGCGGCAACGGCGACTTTCCGTGGCCCGCTCCGCCGGACGTTAACGGCATTCCAGGGGAGCGTTGCACACAAGCGCGCTCCCAAGCGTCCATGGCGGGCTTATCGCGTCACGCATGGCAGAATCCCTCTATGCGCATCTATCTCGTCGGCGGCGCCGTCCGCGACAACCTGCTGGGCCGATCCGTCACCGATCACGATCATGTCGTGGTCGGTGCCACGCCCGACGACATGCTGGCTCAGGGTTTTCGCCCGGTAGGCAAGGATTTCCCGGTATTCCTCCATCCGCGCACCAGCGAGGAGTACGCACTGGCGCGCACGGAGCGCAAAACGGGTCGGGGTTATCACGGCTTCGCCTTCCACGCCGATCCATCGGTGACGCTGGAAGAAGATCTGGCGCGACGCGACCTCACCATCAATGCCATGGCCCAAGGCGAGGATGGCCATCTGGTCGATCCCTTCGACGGCGCGCGCGACCTGGAACAGCGCCTGCTGCGCCACGTGTCACCCGCCTTCGCCGAGGACCCTGTGCGCTTGCTGCGCGTGGCCCGTTTCGCCGCGCGGTTTGCACCACTGGGCTTCACCGTGGCCCCGGAAACCATGCAGTTGATGCAGCAGATGGTCCGAGATGGAGAGGTTGATCATCTCGTGCCCGAGCGTGTCTGGCAGGAAACGCGCAAGGCCCTGACCGAAGCGCAGCCATCCGCATTCCTGCGCGTGCTGCGCGAGTCCGGTGCGCTCGCCGTACTGTTTCCCGAAGTAGACGCGCTCTACGGCGTGCCACAACGCGCGGAATTCCATCCAGAGGTCGACACGGGCATACACGTGGAGATGGTGCTCGACATGGCCGCCCGCATTGCGCCCGGCAACGATGTGGTGGGCTTCTGCGCGCTCACCCACGATCTCGGCAAGGCACTGACACCCGCCGACGTGCTGCCGCGGCACCTGGGCCATGAACACGCTGGCGTCGAGCCGCTGCGACAACTAGCGGAACGCCTGAAGGTGCCCACGGAACACGCCACACTCGCCGAACTGGTATGCCGCGAGCACCTCAACACGCACCGCGCTTTCGAACTGAAGCCCTCGACCGTACTCCGCCTGCTCACTTCGCTGGATGCCTTGCGGCGTCCTGAGAGGTTGTCGCTGTTCCTTGCCGCCTGCGAGGCCGACAAGCGGGGCCGCCTGGGGCATGAAGAGGACACCTACCCGCAGGCGGACTATCTGCAACATGCCCGCGACGCCGCAGCGGCCGTCCGCTCCGAGCCCTTCGTGGCCGAAGGCCTTCATGGCCCCGCCATCGGCGAGGCCATGAAGACCGCTCGCGCCGCCGCCATTGCTGCGGTGCGGAAGCCTTCAGCTTGAGGCCCTGCAGATAAAGCCAGATGAAAGACAACCCGGAATAGGGTAGAAGGTTGACTGTTCGCTGGCCTGGCTCCGCCAAACCAGCTTCAAATTCCACTGCGGTCTCCCAATCATGCCGCCCGGCCGTTTCCTGGCCTGACTTCTGTTTTTCGCTTTTCCGGAGTGCTCCGTGCCGACTGCGTCCCTACCGACCTCGCCGCTGCGTCAGCGGTTTCGCCCGCTGTGGTGGCTGGCCATCAGCTATGTGCTGATTGGTGCGCTCACCCGCATCGTGTTGCTCTTCATGGCGGGAGGCGGGGTACCGCACAACCCGTTGTACTGGGCCTACGCGTTCGGCGTGGGCCTGAGCTATGACCTGATCGCCTTTATCTACCTCGCCTGGCCGTTGATGCTGTACCTGTGGCTGGTGCCGGAACGCATCTACGTCTCGCGCCTGGGGCAATGGCTGCTCTACATCGGTGGCGCCGTGCTGCTGTTTGGCCTGCTGTTCGTGGCCGCGTCGGAGCTGGTGTTCTGGGGCGAGTTCGGCACCCGCTTCAACTTCATCGCGGTGGACTATCTCGTCTACACCACCGAGGTGATCGGCAACATCCGCGAGTCGTACCCGCTGGGTACCTGGATCAGCCTGCTGGCGCTGGCCACGCTGGTAG
>NZ_JAELTQ010000178.1 GCF_016428905.1 Dyella sp. ASV24
AGCGTATCAGCACAAGCGAGGCTATCAACCGCAGCAACATCGCGCATTTCGTGCTCGCACGTGAATCCTACGACGTGGCGATGATCAATCTCCGCGATTGGGCAACCGTGCTCACCATGTCGGCACCGAGCGTGGCCACTGGTTACACCAACCTGCACGCATCGACCAACCCGAACAGCCCTTACAAACTTTACGGGCGTGACAAGGCGATACGCGTCAAAATCCTCAGCACCGTACTGATCAACGGAGCCAACGGCGCGCCCAAGGGCGCCACGGTCCGTTTCCAGCGGAGCTTGTTTGACAAGCAGACTGGCGACAGCCGCCCTCTGGACAGCAAGATCGCGACGCTCGAGTTCACCTACAAGCCCAACCTCAAGATGGACGAGAAGTACCGTATTGAGAATCCGCTTGGGTTCCAGGTCACGAACTATCGCGTCGACAGTGATTACGCCACTGCACCGCCAGAAGAGATCCAGAGAGCGCCCACCAATGCTGGTGATGGCGTAGCACCTGCATCCAGTGTTGCAAACGGCGACGTGCTGCAGTCCACGCTAGCGCCTCAACCGCCCATGTCGGAGACCGGTGCCATGCAGCCCACGGCCCCGGCTACGCCGACTGCAACGAACAATGATTCGCAGGGAGCGCGCCGCTGATGACCAGGACAAGGAAGTTGCTTCCCATCCTTATGCTTTGTCTGGCGACGGCAACAGGCTCTCGTGGCGTCGCCGCTCAGGCCATCGAGAAGTATGACTATCAGCCTGACCACGTCTATCAGGTTCGTACTGGCCTGGGCATTACGACCCAGATTGAGCTGAGCCCCAACGAAAAGATTCTGGACTACAGCACGGGCTTCAGCAGCGGTTGGGACCTGACGCGCCGTGACAACGTCTTCTACATCAAGCCAAAGAACGTTGACGTCGATACCAACCTGATGATCCGGACGGCTACGCACTCCTACATCTTCGAACTGAAGGTGGTGGCCACCGACTGGCGTACGCTCGAACAGGCCCGCACCAAGGGCGTCCAGTACAAGATTACCTTCAGCTATCCAGGCGACGTCGCGTTCTCGTATGAGGCCAACAAGGCCGCCCAGGTGCCCGAACTCAACACGTCACTCGTAAAGGGGCGAAGCTACAACTTCAACTATGACTATGCCGCCAACAGGAAGACGGCGGTTTGGCTGGTGCCTGTGAACGTATACGACGACGGGCAATTCACCTACATCAAGATGAGTGACATGAAGCAGTTCCCCACCGGGAACTTCCCGACCGTGTATATGCGCGAGCTTGAGCACGGTGACGACTCAGTGGTGAACACCACCGTCGAGGGCAACACGATCGTCGTCCACGGCACCTATCGCTACCTGGTCATTCGTCACGGTGACAACGTTGTGGGCATTCGAAGGAACACCGCCAAATGAACCAGAACAACTCGAACCAACCCGGCGACGCCTCCGAGCAGGAATACTCCGCTTCCCACGACGCCCAGGCCGCGGCTTCTGGCAACCCGTATGCCGCGCGCCACCAGGCTGCCGCCACGCCCGATCTTGACGCAGCGGCTCCGCAATTGCGTTCAAGCGACATGCGGCGGATGAATCTGCGAGCACTGGGCTTCCTGGGCGGTATCGTTGCTTTGCTGCTCGTCGCAGCAGTCTGGATGTTCAACAGCGCCACGAACCGCAACAACACACCGCAAAAAGCGAAGGAAGAGACGGTCACAGTACCTGACGCTCCGAAAGCGCAAGCGCTGCCGCCGCCACCGGTGCCGGTGCCCCGACTGCCGCAACCTATCCCTGTTGCGCCCACGCTGCCTACTCCGCAACCCGAGCGTTTTGTCCGCCAGGAGCCGCGTGGCTCGAGCCTGGTCGAGCGCCGCATGATGGCGACCGATGCAGCGATCGCGGCTGGTAGCGGCAGCGGTGGCTACCCCAATGCCGGCCAGGGCCAACAGATGCAACAAGGTATGCCCGGGTATGGCGGCATCGGCCAGATGATGGGCGGCCTGCCTGGCATGCCTGGAACGGGCGTGCCGATCAACACAGCGTACTCTGCCAAACCGCTACCCGAAGTATCGACCGCGCAACCGCTGGTAGACCCCGATACCTTGATGCTGCGCGGCACCTTCATCCGTTGTGTCCTCGAGACACGCATCATCACGGACATTCCCGGCTTTACCTCCTGCGTGGTGACCGAGCCCGTGTATTCCTTCAACGGCAAGCATCTGTTGTTGCCCAAGGGATCTAAGGTACTTGGCAAGTATGAGATGGAGCCCAATGGCCCACGAGTGGCCGTGATCTGGGATCGTATCGTCACGCCCACCGGCATCGACGTGAACATGGCCAGCCCCGGTGTCGACAACCTGGGCGGCGCCGGTCATCCGGGTTATTACAACGCGCACTGGGGCAGTCGCATAGGCGCGGCGCTGCTGATCAGCATGCTCAGCGATGCATTCAAGTACGAAGCTGCCGAACACGGCCCCAAGACCACCACGGTCAGCAACGGCGTCGTGACGCAGTCGCCATATGAAAGCAACACGGCGCAGACCATGCAGATGCTAGCCAACCAGGCCGTGCAGCGTGCAGCCAATCGCCCCGCCACCGTCACCATCAACCAGGGCACAGTGTTGACCATCTACGTCGCCAAAGACGTGGATTTCAGCGGTGTTGTGGCGCGCTTCTGACAATGACCTGCCCATAAAACCATGAGTGACGCAACCGTAACCGCTGTCTCCAACGAATTCCTGGATTACCAGTACGAAGTGCTGGGCATCCGGGAATTCATGGCATCTCCTGATGTCACCGAGATCTGCATCAACCGACCGGGTGAGCTGTACCTGGAGAGCCGGGGCGCCTGGCGCAAGATCGACGTACCGTCCCTCACGTCCGAGCGTGCACGGCAGTTTTGCACCGCCGTGGTCAATGAAAGCAATACCGGGCAGCGCATCACGGACGTGGATCCCGTGGTATCGCTGACTTTCCCGACTGGCCAGCGTGCGCAGTTCGTCATTCCGCCAGCGGTTGAGGCGGGCAGCATCTCCATCACCATCCGCCTTCCATCCAAGCAGACCAAGACGCTGGCGCAATACCAGGACGATGGTTTCTTCAACGAGATCCTCGAAGACGCCCACGGCCTGAGCGATCTGGATCGCGAGCTGCTCGCATTGCGCGCCGAGCGCCGCTATGCCGACTTCTTCCGCAAAGCCGTGCTTGGCAAGAAGAACATCGTCGTATCCGGCGCCACCGGCAGTGGCAAAACCACGTTCATGAAGTCGCTGGTGCACCACATTCCAGCAGAGGAGCGATTGGTCACCATCGAGGATGCCCGCGAGCTCTTCATCGACCAACCCAATGTAGTGCACCTGCTGTACTCAAAGGGCGGGCAAAGCACCAGCAACGTGACAGCGAAGAGCTGCATGGAAGCCTGCCTGCGCATGAAGCCCGACCGCATCATTCTGGCGGAGCTTCGCGGCGATGAGTCGTTCTACTTCATTCGTAACTGCGCATCGGGCCATCCCGGATCCATCACCAGCTGCCACGCAGGCAGTACCGAGCAGACCTGGGACCAGCTAGCGCTCATGGTGAAGGCATCCAATGAGGGTGCAGGCCTGGAGTTCACCACGATTAAGCGGCTGCTCAAGATGACCATCGACATCGTTGTGCACATCAAGGCACATGCTGGCCGTCGATACATCACCGGCATTGACTTCAATCCGGTCGGCACATTGCCGTCCGACACCCCCTAACTGCGACCCCCGCTGCATAGAGACAGGAGGCCACAAGGTGCTACCCGGTATCGAGATGATGACCTGCCCGAACCTATCCGCTCCTGCGGAGGTTATGCAGCACATAGTGGAAGTGGAGTCGGGCCGTAATCCCTTCGCCATCGGCGTTGTAGGCGCACGACTGGAGCGTCAGCCACAGGATCTGGCAGAGGCGGTGGCCACGGCGCGCATGCTCGAAAGCCAGGGATACAACTTCTCGCTTGGCCTTGCCCAGGTGAATAAGGCAAACCTTACAAAGTACGGGTTGGATTCCTACGAAAAGGCCTTCCAAACCTGCGCGAATCTTGCCGCTGGCTCACGTATCCTCGCCGAGTGTTTCACCAGTTCACGCGGTGACTGGGGTAAGGCTTTCAGTTGCTACTACTCCGGCAACTTCACCACCGGCTACCAGGATGGTTACGTGCAGAAGGTGTACGACGCAATCAATCGTGCCGCCAACTCCGATGTGACTGGCACGCCGATTCCGCTGGTCGCTGACGCAACACCCTCGCGTCGCACATCGATTGGCCCAGTGGCAGTGATAGGCGATGAATCTGCCCGGCGCATCGCGATGCGTCGCGTGATCGATACCGCCGTCAGTGCAACGCTTGCGCCCGCTGTAGCCAGCCGCATCGATAGCGCGACGACATCCGCACCCTTGCCGGAGGCCCCCGATGGTGCAAGTTCGCCCGCAGCGCCCGTTGTCTCGCCACAAGAAGGCGTAGCGGCGAACGAACCAGGGAACGTTCCGAAGGCAGCTGGCGCCACTGCGGCAACTGCCCCCGTAGCACCGGAGAACTCGTCGAATCAGGTATTCGTACCCGTCGTCCATGGTCCCAACGACCCACCGGGCGGCCAGCCTGCGAGCACGCCCATGCAACAAATGACCATGACGCCTGCCATGCCCGGTGCAGATCAGGCTGACTTGCGGCAGGCCGCGACAGATACAGCCTTTGTATTTTGAGTCACCGGCCATCGCGCTAACGGACCAAGGCCCGTCAGCGTAATGGCCACACCGGTTCAGGCGCTTTGGTGCTTGTCTATCGGTTTCAGTTTTGAATCGCCCGGGCAACCGGGTTGCTGTAGTAAACCCGGCGTCGTTCATCGTCGCCGCCCTGAAGAACGGCGAAAGCCGTGTTTGTTACGAACCACCCAATCAAGGAAAACCGAGATGGCACCGTACTCACACACCAACCCCATGTTCCCGACCAAGAACATGCTCACGTTTATGGCCCTGGCTCTCTTCGCGGTCATCGCCGTGGCGATGCCTGATCTGGTGTTCGCGCAGGATCTCGCGGGTACCGACACGAAGGTCTGCGGCTTCTTCGGCAACATCAACAAGTTGCTCAACTACGCATCGATCATCGTGGTGACCATCGCCATCATCTTCTCGGGTTACCAGATCGCCTTTGCCCACAAGCGCATCAGCGAAGTCTCCCCTGTGCTGGTCGGTGGTCTGCTGATCGGTGCCGCGGCGCAGATCGCCAAGATGATGGTCGGTGGCACGGACCAGTGCGGCGCAACCAGCGGTGCAGCAGTCACTGGCATGGTGATGCATTTCCTGACTATCTATGCATAAGAACGCCCTGTTTCGCGGCTGCACACGCCCGCCCATGTTCATGGGCGTTCCGTACGTGCCCTTCTTCATGGGTGCGGGCGTAGGCCTGCTGTTGGCGATGTACTTCAACCTGCTTTTCCTGCTGCTGATTCCCGCGATCATCTTCGTCATGCGTCAAATGGCGCGACGCGACGAGATGATCTTCCGCCTGCTCGGGCTGCGACTGCAGTTCCGCACCAAGGTAAAGAATATTCAGCAGCACGACGGCATGTGGGCGTTCACCCCCAACAGCTACCGCGAACAGAAAAAAAGTAAGTAACGCCGAACGACGCCCTGGTACGAACTACCAGGGCTCCCCTTGGCTTCACAGATCGGTACCCAGGTCATGCTCACGCCCGACGCATCCATCAGCGAGTTCATTCCGCTTTCCACCCATGTTTCGCCCACCGTCCTGAAGACGACGGGCGGAGATTTCCTGCTGGTGTGGCGCCTGGGCGGGCTACCCTTCGTCGGCAGGGAAGAGTGGGACCTGGAACACCGCCACAACACGTTCAACCGCATGCTTCAAACGCTGCGCGCGCCCGATTTCGTCAATGTGGCTTTTTGGGTGCACGATGTTCGGCGGCGACGTCCACTGAAGGACCACAGTCGCTTCGGTCAGGCGTTCAACCAGTCGCTGTCGGACGCGTACTACAACGCCCTGTCTACCCAGAAGCTCATGCAGAACGAGCTGTATCTAACGATGATTTATCGACCCGTGGTATCGGGCAAGCGCTTCGCTGAGAAATCGTCCGATATCGAGCAGCTCAAGTCCGAGCAGATTCAGGCTGTTGCCACCGTGCTAGAGCTGGCAGGCAACGTCGAGGCCGTACTCAAGGACTATGCGCCCTATCGCCTGGGCATGTATGAGGCGCAAAACGGGATCATCTTCTCCGAGGCCCTCGAATTCTTCGGCTACCTGCTCAATCGCATCGACGAGCCGGTGCCGGTGCTCCAGGCGCCGGTGTATTCCTATCTGCCTGTCAGCCGCCAGCGCTTCTCCAGTAAGACAGGCGATTTCGCCATCACCACGCCCACTGGTACCAACCACTTCGGCGCGATTCTCAATATCAAGGAATTCACTGAGGGCACCTATCCAGGCATCCTCAACGGTCTGAAGTACCTGGATTTCGAGTACGTCATCACGCATTCGTTCAGCCCCATGGGACGCCAGGATGCCCTCAAGGCATTGGAACGCACCAAAGGCATGATGATCTCTTCGGGCGACAAGGCCGTCAGCCAGATCATCGAGCTCGACCATGCCATGGATCAGCTTGCTTCGGGTAACTTCGTGCTGGGCGAGTACCACTTCAGCATGGCCATCTATGCGGCGACGCAAGAGCTGCTGTCCCAGCAGATCGCAGCCACGCGCGCCGAACTCTCCAACGCCGGCTTCGTGTCGGTGAAGGAAGACCTGGCGGTTACCGCATCGTTCTATGCGCAGTTCCCGGCCAACTGGAAGTACCGCACCCGCCTGGCCAACGTCAGCTCGCTAAACTTCCTTGGCCTGTCGCCGCTGCACAACTTCGCCACGGGCAAGAAGGAAAACAACCCCTGGGGCGATTGCGTGACGACGCTGCAGACTACCAACGGGCAGCCGTACTACTTCAACTTCCACGCCACCCACCCTGCGGAAAATTCCCTGGGCGAAAAGGCGATCGCCAACACGATGGTGATCGGTAAATCGGGTACGGGCAAAACCGCACTGATCAACTTCCTCTTGAGCCAAGTACAGAAGCTCAAGCCGTCACCGACCATTTTCTTCTTCGACAAGGATCGCGGTGCGGAGATCTTCGTGCGCGCCTGTGGCGGTAATTACCTTGCGCTGGAAAACGGCCAGCCCACTGGATTCAACCCCTTCCACTGCGAGCGCAACGAAGCGAATGCGCAGTTCCTCGCCGACCTGATCAAGGTATTGGCGGGCAAGAGTGTCTACAGCTCGCGCGAGGAGGAGGACATCTTCCGCGCCGTGGAGAACATGCTCGACACACCCATGCACCTGCGCAATATGACCAACTTCCAGAAGAGCCTGCCCAACATGGGCGACGACGGCCTCTTCATCCGCATGCGCAAGTGGACGGCGGGCAATTCCCTGGGCTGGGTGTTCGATAACCCGACTGACACCGTTGACCTCTCCAAGGCCAACATCATCGGCTTTGACTACACGGACATCATCGACAACCCCGAGGTCCGCGTCCCCGTCATCAACTACCTCCTCCATCGCCTCGAAGCCCTGATCGACGGTCGCCCCCTGATCTATGTGATGGACGAATTCTGGAAGATCCTCGATGGCAAGGGCGGCCTGAAAGAATTTGCCAAGAACAAACAAAAGACCATCCGAAAGCAGAACGGCCTGGGCATCTTCGCTACGCAAAGCCCGGAAGACGCTCTAGCCAGCGACATTGCATCGGCACTGATCGAGCAGACCGCCACCATGGTCCTGCTGCCGAACCCCAATGCCAGCCGTGAAGACTACATCGAAGGCCTCAAGCTCACTGAGGCGGAGTACCAAGTCGTGGTCAGTCTGGACGAGCGCTCGCGCTGCTTCCTGGTCAAGCAAGGACATGCATCGTCCGTGTGCCAGCTCAACCTGCGCGGCCTGGACGATGCCCTGGCCGTCATCTCCGCATCCACCGACAACATCGAGATCATGCACTCCGTATTGGCCGAGCGATCGGCAGCGGAAGGCATTCCGGCCAACGCTCTTCGTCCGGAGCAATGGCTCACCAGTTTCTACGAAAATCGCAAGGGCAGCGGCAAGAGCCGCCCCTCGCCTTCCAACCAGTCGCCGCGCCCGTCGCGCTCGGCGGCCGTATGAACCGCCGCTTGGAGAACCCCATGGCCATCTCCCCCAATGCCCCGACGATGCCCGCAGCGCGCACGCGCCATTGGTTACACGCCGTCGCCTGCGTTGTGCTTCTGGCAGCCGCTACACCAGCAGCCCATGCGCAGTGGCAAGTGCAGGATCAGAGCGCAGAGCAGACCCTGAACAGCATCCAGAACGATACCGGCAACATCAAGACCAACACCGACAACATCAAAACCGGTGTGGATGACATCAACAAAGTGCTCGGCACCACCGGTGACGCCAACGGCACCCCGATCAACGGCACGCTGAACAGCATCAATAACAAGTTCGTGATCGGCGGCTACGACTCGGACGTCCCCGGCACGCGCACCGTTGACCCGGTGCAAGCGTTGCCCGCGGACTCCACCGTCCTTGATGACGGATCTCACTGCAACGATGTCGCACCAGCACAGCAGGCGAACTGTCAGCAGATTGTGGCCCTGGAGAATGCCCAGTA
>NZ_JAELTQ010000179.1 GCF_016428905.1 Dyella sp. ASV24
GAGCATGCCCACGCTGACCACGCTGTCCACGGCGCCACGCGCACGGGGCCGGCAGGCGGCCGACATGCTCCTCGCCCGTCTGCGGGATCCGCAGGCGCCTTCGGGCACCATCGTCGCGCCAGTCGAACTGGTCGTGCGCGAAAGCAGCTGCCCCCTTTCCTGACCTTTCGGATTACGCATGGCCTTCGCAGCTCCACCCATCCAGTCGGCGACTGCGTCGCCGGCCTCAGGCAAGACGCGCTATACCGACTACCCGATGGCCATGGCGGTAACCACCACCCTCTTTTTCATGTGGGGTTTCCTGACGGTCCTCAACGACATCCTGATCCCCCATCTGAAGACGGTGTTCGAGCTGAACTACGCGCAGGCGATGCTTGTGCAGTTCACTTTCTTCGGTGCGTACTTCTTGATGTCACTGCCCGCGGGCCGGCTGGTTGCCTTGCTGGGCTACAAGAAAGGCATCGTGGCCGGGCTGGCGATTGCGGCGGTAGGTGCCTTCGGTTTCTGGCCGGCAGCGCTGCTGCATTCGTATGGCGCGTTTCTCGCCGCGCTGTTCGTGCTTGCTACGGGCATCACCGTGCTGCAGGTGGCTGCCAACGCTTACGTAGCTCTACTGGGTCCTGAGCGCACCAGTTCCAGCCGACTCACCTTGGCGCAGGCGATGAACTCGCTGGGCACCACCATTGGACCGAAGTTCGGCGGCCTGCTGATTCTTTCCGCGGCGGCCGTGGTCATCCCACCGGCTGTGCGCAACGCGCCGGAAACCGCGCAACTGGTGCAGACCCTCAACAACGCGCCGGCCGTGCAGACCATCGACGCGATTCGTCAGGCGCCGCCAGAGCGGCTCGTCGCCGCCTTGAACGATGCGTCGGCCACGGCGCTGGATCGTTTGCCGATCCAGGACGTGGCCGCCAGCTTCGTCCAGTTGCCCGCGGGACCGATGGCACAGGTGTTGGACAGCCTTTCCGGCGCACCGCTGCTCGCCACGCTGTCCGCACTGTCGCCACAACAACTCGCCGCACTGCCCTCGGCAACGCTCGCGACCGCGCTGGACAAACTCGCGTCCTCGCGACTGAATCCACAAGACGCCGCGCAACTGGCCAGTGTGCGCACGAGCCTTTCGCCAGAAGCCCAGCAGCAGCTCACCGACTATCGCCAGAAGCAGGCACAGTTGGTACAGAAGCCCTATCTCGGCCTGGGTCTTGCGCTGGTCGTGCTCGCCGTCGGCGTGTGGCTGTTCCGCCTGCCGCCGCTGACTGAATCCACCGAACAGGCCGACACCTCGCATCACACGCTGATGGATGCGCTGCGCCACCGCCACGTGTTCTTCGGTGTGCTCGCGATCTTCTTCTACGTGGGTGCGGAAGTTTCCATCGGCAGCTTCCTGGTGAACTACCTGTCGCTGCCGGAAATCGGTCACATGAGCGAGCAGACCGCTGCCGACCATGTCATGTACTACTGGGGCGGCGCGATGGTGGGACGCCTGGCGGGCTCGGCACTGCTGGTCTACATCAACCCCCGCAAGCTGTTGGCCGCCTTTGCCGCTGTCGCTGGGCTGCTGGTGCTGACCACCATGCTCACGCAGGGCAACGTGGCCATGGTCAGCGTGATCGCCATCGGCCTGTTCAACTCCATCATGTTCCCGACCATCTTTGCGCTGGGCATCGAGCGCATGGGTCCGCTGACCGGCAAGGCATCGAGCCTGCTGATCATGGCCATCGTCGGCGGCGCGCTGTTGCCGCTGGCGCAAGGCGTTCTGGCTGACCACATGGGCATCCAACACGCCTTCATCCTGCCGCTGCTCTGCTACGGCTACATCGTTTTCTACGGACTGCGCGGCTCGCTCGTTCGCGAGCCAGCCCTGTCCGCAACCCACCATTAAGTTGAGTCGCAAACGCTGATGTCACGCACCATTCTCTGCTTCGGTGAAGCCCTGATCGATTTTCATAGTGAAGGCGGCGATGAAGCCGGCTTTCCACGCAGCTTTGTTCCCTACGCTGGCGGCGCACCGGCCAACGTCGCGGTTGCCGTCGCGCGCCTCGGTGGTGGCGCCGCGTTCGCGGGCATGCTCGGCAAGGACATGTTCGGCGATTTCCTGCTGGACAGCCTGCACCGCGCAGGGGTCAATACGAACGGCGTCGCTCGCACCGACGAAGCAAACACCGCGCTGGCCTTCGTGTCGCTGGACGCAAGTGGCGAACGCAGTTTCAGCTTCTATCGCCCGCCGTCGGCGGACCTGCTGTTCCGTCCGATCCATTTCCACGAGGAAAGTTTCAACGGCACCGCCGTGTTCCACGTCTGCTCCAACAGCATGACCGATCCCGCGATGGCCGAAACCACCCGCGAGGGCATGCGTCGTGCGCACGCAGCCGGCGCACTGGTCAGCTTCGACCTCAACCTGCGCCCCGCCCTGTGGCCGCGTGACGTGGAGCCGCGTCCGCTGATCTGGCCGGCGTTGCAACTGGCCGACGTGGTGAAGCTGAGCGCCGAAGAGTTCACGTGGCTGGCCGTGGATGGTGAAGAGGCCGCGCTGCAAAAGCTGTGGGAAGGACGCACACGCCTCGTCATCATCACCGACGGTGCGAACCCGCTGCGCTGGTTCCATCCTGACGTGGAAGGCGAGCTGCCGGTGTACGCCGTGCCCGCCGTGGACACGACCGCCGCTGGTGACGCTTTCGTCGGTGGCCTGCTGTACCAGCTCGCCACGCTCGCCCATACCGACGACCGCATCGACCACCTCATCACCGAACTGCCCCGCCTGCATGCAGCCCTGCGCTTCGCATCGGCGTGCGGCGCGCTCACCGTGACGCGTCAGGGTTCGTTCTCGGCGATTCCCGATGAGGCCGAGGTGCTGAGCTTCATGGAGACCTACGCATGACCACCACGCCCGATTTCCGCAGCGAGGCGTTCTTGCGCGAACACATCGCGCAGACCATGGCCTTCTACCATCCGCACGCGATCGACCCGGCCGGCGGCTTCTTCCACTACTACAAGGACGACGGCACGATCTACGATCGCAGCCATCGCCACCTGGTAAGCAGCACGCGCTTTGTCTTCAACTATGCGATGGCGCATATGGAATTCGGCAACCCCGAATACCTCGATGCCGTGCATCACGGCCTGCGTTATCTGCGCGACGTGCATCGCAACCCGGCCACCGGCGGTTATGCCTGGACCATCCGCGATGGCAAGCCCGAGGACACCATGTACCACGCGTACGGCGTGGCCTTTGTGCTGCTCGCCTATTCCACCGCCCTGAAAGCCGGCGTGCGCGAAGCCAGCGCGTGGATGGACGAAACCTGGAACCTGCTGGAATTGCGCTACTGGGATGCCGAGGCCGGCTTGTATCGCGACGAAGCCAACGACCAGTGGCAGTTCACCGACTACCGCGGCCAGAACGCCAACATGCACATGTGCGAGGCGATGCTGGCCGCGTACCAGGCCAGCGACGAGCCTCGCTACTTGGAGCGCGCCCTGCAACTGGCCGACCACATGACGCGCCGACAGGCCGCCAAAGCCGACGGCCTGGTGTGGGAACACTACGACGTGAACTGGAACGTCGATTGGAAGTACAACCTCGACAATCCCAAGCACCTGTTCCGCCCGTGGGGCTTCCAGCCCGGCCACCAGACCGAGTGGGCCAAACTGCTGCTGATCATGGAGCCGCTGCTGCTTGAACGCGGCCGCGAAGAGAACTGGCTGGTGCCGACTGCCAAGCACCTGTTCGATACCGCGCTTGCGCGTTCGTGGGACAACGAGTTCGGCGGCATGGCCTATGGCTTCGCCCCCGATGGCACGGTGTGCGACGACGACAAATATTTCTGGGTGCAGGCCGAATCCTTGGCCGCCGCTGCTTTGCTGCATGCCCGCACCGGACTGCCCGAATACGACGTGTGGTACAGCAAGTTGTGGGCCTACTCGTGGGAGCACTTCGTCGATCACAAGTACGGTGCGTGGTTCCGCATCCTTACGCGCGACAACCGCAAGTATGACGACGAGAAGAGCCCTGCCGGCAAGACCGACTACCACACCATGGGCGCATGCTACGAAGTGATGGCCTTGATCCGGGACGGCGGCGTTCCGTAAAAGGCGATTACAACGTTAAAAAAGGGGCCGCATTGCGGCCCCTTTTCTTTGGTTTATTTCGATGACTTGGCCTTCGGCGTCACCGTCACTGCCAACGCCTCGACATAGGTAGCGACCACCATGTCGCCTACCTTCAGGCTGCTCATCGCGGCCTGACGATCCGGGTCCTTCACTTCGATCGTTCGCTCATTGCCATCCGGCCCCTTCAGGGTCACCGTATGATTCTTCATGTCGATCGCCGTGAGCTTGCTCGTGACCGTGACGGACTGCCCTTCCTTGACGCCCGGCGCGCTGCCCTGCGGCGCAGTCGCCTGACCCGCCTGATAGGTGACGTCCCGCTGCGCGCTGCCGGCCGGCATGATCTGCACGGCGACAGCAGACTGATAGTGCGCCGTCACCTGATCGCCCGCCTTGAGCTGATCGAAGTTCTTCACCTCCGGACCTGCCTGGATGGTGACCTCCTTGCCCTTGGGGCCCTTCAACGTAACGAAGCGCTCTGCCTGGTCCACGTGCACCACGGTCGCTGTGATCGTCTTGTCCTCGCGACCCAGCTCATGCACGGTCGAATTGACAGGGGCCTCGGTGGTGGCCTGCTGTGCCCACGCGAACATCGGCGCCGAGAGAGCAATCGCCGCAGCAAGCAGGCAACGGGTGGAACGCTGGAACGTCTTCATGATGTTTTCTCCTTGGGGTATTGATCGCCCGATGCCGGGATCTGTGCGGGAGGGCAGCCGCCATGCCGCGCGAGCGCCATGGGTGTCCCTCACTCGACCATGTTCGACCAGTACGCCGCGAGCCACGAGCGAAAAACCACGCAAAGACGCTACGTAGTTCTACCCAATAAACATCCTTCTCCCGAAGAGGTGACAGGGTGTCCGGTGAGGCGCAAGCTTGAACGGGCCTAGCGTTCCCCAAGTAACTGCCCCTCTTCCGGAGACACCTGCATGGCCGTGGTGGAGCAACCCGATACCGTCTTGATCACCGGCGCTTCTGCCGGCATCGGCGCAGCCTACGCCGACCGTTTCGCCCAGCGCGGCCATCCTGTGGTGCTGGTGGCCCGCAACCAACAACAACTCGAAGCGCTCGCCCAACGACTTTCCCGTGAATATCGCGTGAAAGCCGAAGTGCTCCCCGCAGACCTGACATCGCCGCCCGAACGGCAACGAGTGGAAGAGCGCCTGCGCACCGACCACACCATCGGCATCCTGGTGAACAACGCCGGCGTCGAAGCGGGGCCAGCCCTGGCCCAGGCATCGCCCGACGCGGTGGATGCGATGATCGAACTCAACGTCACCGCACCGTCACGGCTGGTTGCCGCGCTGTTGCCTCGCCTGGTCGCGCGTGGCCGGGGCAGCGTCATCAACGTGGGTTCGATATTGGCGCTGGCGCCGGAGCTTTCCGTCGGTGCTTATGCCGCCAGCAAGAGCTATGTGCTGACTTACACCCTTACTTTGCATGAAGAAGTCGCCCATCACGGCATCCGCGTGCAATGCGTATTGCCGGGCGTCACGCGCACGGCGACCTGGAATGTCGCTGGCGGACTGGAGTCGTTCCCGCCGCGCATGATCATGGAAGTGAACGAACTGGTGGATGCGGCGTTGGCCGGCTATGACCAGGGCGAGGTCGTCACGATTCCTTCCCTGGTCGACAGCGTGGAATGGAAACGCTTCGAGGACGCGCGTCGGCGCATGCTGCCCGAGCTCTCGCGCAGCGTGGCCGCCGACCGCTACAAGAGCGATATCCCTGAGGACGCCTGAACTGCCAAAGTGGGCTGCGCCATCGGTCGCGCGCAGGCATATAGTGTCCATGACCGCGCCGCATGGGCGGCTCGGCGCATGTGGGTTATGCCCCGCATGCCTTGCGTAGAGTCATGGGAGAACCGCCATGCGATACACGTTACTGGAAGGCAGCAGAGACGGCATGCTGCTACTCGCCCGCCTTCTGCTGATGATCCTTTTCGTCATCTTCGGCTGGAGCAAGCTCACCGGCTTCACCGATACGGTCGCCTACATGACCTCCGTCGGCGTGCCCATGCCATCGGTGACGGCGGCCATTGCGGTGATCATGGAGTTCTTCGTCGGCATTGCCATCGCCGTGGGTTTCTACACACGTCCGCTGGCGATCGTGCTGGGGCTCTACACCATTGCGGCAGCGGTGATCGGACACCAGTTCTGGAACCTGGTCGATCCCGAGCGCATCGGCGCCATGATCAATTTCTACAAGAACATGAGTATCGCTGGCGGCTTGTTGCTGCTGTGCGTAGCCGGGCCGGGTAGATACTCGCTCGACCGACGTTGACCCCGCGGCGTGGCTCCCTGGCGCGACGAAACTTCGCGTCAGGGTAAGTCCAGGCTGCGCAGGAATGCATCCACGGCGTCGGTGTAGCCGCCGGGCTGGCCCAGCGTCGCATTGATGTCACCGTGAGAAAGCGGCTCGGGCAAGACACTGGCACGCACGCCCAGGCCCTGTGCTTTCGCCGCATAAGCACGGTTGTGCGGACACGACTCCAGCCGTCGGCTCGAACACACCAGCAGGATCGGCAAAGCATCGCGCCCCAACCGATCGATGGGCGACGCCTCACGCCACCGGGCCGGATCGTTGCCGAACACTCTGTCGTAGAATCCTGCATGCGGCGAATTCATGATGCCGGGCACGTCGATAGCGCCGCTATCCAGCGATACCGTACCGAGCCAGCGCGTGGCTCCGCGTGCGGTGGCCATGGAGGGCGACGACGATAGCAAGGCCACCAGATGCGCACCGGCCGAATGCCCCATCAACACCACCTTCGATGAGTCAGCCCCCCACGAAGCGGCATGCTTCTCCACATAGGCGAGCGCATCGGCTACATCGTTCGCCTGTTCGAGCGGACCGGCTTTCGGCCAGAGCCGATAGTCGAGCGAAACAAATACATAGCCCGCCTTGGTCCAGTGCGTAGCTTTGGGCTCAACCACACCCGCATTGGCCTTGTCGCCGATCATCCAGGCGCCACCGTGCACCATGACGATCACCGGCGCGTGGCGTGGCTCGGCGGGAAGATAGACGTCCATGCGTTGATTCGCATCCGCGCCGTAGGCCAAATCCCGCCGCACATCCGCCGCCGCTGCGGCAACGACGCATCCGATAAGAAAACAGGCCAAGCCACCAGCGATGGACGACCATGCGCGCCTCTCCGCTCCACGTTGACCGGAAATCCAGACGCTCGCCATGATCGCATGCGCCGGGCCGCCTTCAATGAAAAGCCGGCAGGCTGTCCCCACCCAGACTTTGCAGCAGTTCATGCGCCTCACGTGAACGCGGGGCCACCGCCACCAGTCGCTCGGCGTATTCGCGCGCCTTGTCCTTGTTGCCGGCGTCACGTTCCGCTCCCGCCACGGCAAACAGCAACGAAGGATCGTACGGTGACGCACGCAGGCTTTCCTGCCACAGCTTGCGCGCTTGTTCGCCCTGCCCTGCCGAATCAAGCGCTACGCCATAAACATAGGCAAAGCGCGCATTGGAAGGCTCTGCACGATGCGCACGCTCCAGCCAGCTCAGCGCCTCCTTCGGCTGCTTCAGTCGGATCAGCGCAAGTCCTTTCGCATGCAACAGACTGCCGTTACCCGGCAACACTTTCAGCCCCTCGTCGATGGCTTTCTCGGCGTCGTCTTCCCGCCCCATGGCGCGATACATGTCGGACAGATTCACATAGGCCGGCACGAAATCCGGCTGCAGCGTCAACGCCTGTCGGAAGGCCTGTTCCGCCGCCGCAGTGTCGCCGCGTTCGACATAGACCAGACCCAGGTCGAAATGTGATTCCGGGCGATCGGCAATGGCCTCCTGTGCCTGTCGATAGGTAGCAAATGACCGGTCACGCGCCGCACGCTGGTTCGCGTCGAGCTGCGCATCGGGGACACCAGCCAACGCGCGCCCGGCTTTGACACGTACATCCAGCACCGGATCATCAGCCAACGATGCAGCGAGTGGCCCGTGTACATCGGTTGGAAACGCCAGCAACGCATCCAGCGCGGCCGCGCGCATAAGTGGATCGGCATTACCCAACGCTGCCTGGATAGCGGGCAGCGCATCGGGGCTGGCGTAGTGGCGAAGCTCGCCGACCGCCGTCGCGCGTGCGATGGTTGGCGAGCTGGCATCACCCGCCAACGTGGTCAGCAGCGATGCTGCCCCCGGCTTGCCGCGGCGCGCGGCATCGAGTGCTTCAACGAAATGCTGATACCCCTTGCGTTCGGGACCATGTGCTTTCGCAATCGCGTCTGCTGCCCATTGGGCACCCTTGTCGGCATGGCAGTTCGCACAGGCATTGGGCACGCCGTACTGCACCGTGAGATCCGGGCGCGGAACACGGATGGAGTGATCCGGCCGTGCATTGATGACCATGTAGTTTTTTGACGGCATATGGCACGCCACGCACTGCGAGCCCGCACTGCCCTCCTTGTGCATATAGTGAGCCGCTGTGTCGTAGACGGCGGGCGTGTGGCAGCTCTCGCAC
>NZ_JAELTQ010000017.1 GCF_016428905.1 Dyella sp. ASV24
CCCCCCCCCCCCCCCCCCCCCCCCCCCCCCCCCCCCCCCCCCCCCCCCCCCTTTTTAGATGTGTATAAGAGACAGGCTTCGTACTTGCCGTCATTCCGGCGCAGGCCGGAATCCAGTTACAGCAACGTCGGGTAGAGGTCGAGCCAGTCAGGGTTTTCGCCTTCGATCAATCGCAGCTTCCACGAACGTTTCCATTCCTTGAGCTGCTTTTCCTTCACGATGGCTGATTCCATGGTTTCGTGCAGCTCATACCAGACTAGGTCGTGCACGTGATAACGGGATGTAAAACCACCCACTGCCTCGGTTCGGTGCTGCCAGATGCGTTTGATGAGATCACTGGTGACACCAACGTAAAGCGTTCCGTTGCGGCCTGACGCCAGGATGTACACACAGGGTTGCCGTCGATCCATAACGTCTTCCAGGCAGCGCCCCGGCGCGCCGGGGCGCTGGTGGGTTCCTTACAACGCTTCCGACGCAAAATCCGCCAGTCGCGAGCGCTCGCCGCGACGCAGCGTGATATGCGCCGAATGCTCCCAGTGCTTGAAGCGATCAACCGCGTAGGTAAGGCCGGACGTCGTTTCCGTGAGGTAAGGCGTATCGATCTGCTCCACGTTGCCGAGGCAGACGATCTTGGTGCCCGGGCCTGCGCGCGTGATCAGTGTCTTCATCTGCTTGGGCGTGAGGTTCTGTGCCTCGTCGATGATCAGGTAGCGCGACAGGAAGGTGCGTCCGCGCATGAAGTTCAGCGAACGGATCTTGATGCGCGAGGCGAGCAGGTCGTTGGTGGCTTGGCGCCCCCAGCTACCGCCTTCCTCCGGGTTGGCGAGCACTTCGAGGTTGTCAGTGAGGGCGCCCATCCACGGCGTCATCTTCTCTTCCTCCGTACCGGGCAGGAAGCCGATGTCTTCACCCACGGACACGGTGGCACGCGTCATGATGATTTCGCGGTAACGCTGCTGATCCATCACTTGTGCAAGGCCGGCAGCCAGCGCCAACAGCGTCTTGCCTGTGCCTGCGGTGCCTAGCAGGGTCACGAAATCCACGTCAGGATCCATCAGTACGTTCAGCGCAAAATTCTGCTCGCGATTGCGCGCGGCAATACCCCACACGCCGTGGTTTGCATGGCTGTGGTCATCCAGCAGTACCAGCGTGGCCTTGACCTCGTCGACGTGCAGTACGCGCAACTCCACGCTGTTGTCGCCTGGCAGGAACAGACACTGGTTGGCGTACCAGTCTTCGTCATCGTGGCGGTCGAGCTTGTAGAACGTGCGGCCGCGCTCGTTCCACGATTGCACCTCGGGATGCTTATCCCAGAAATCCTCCGGCAGTTCCTTCGAGCCCGTGTAGAGCAGGGTGAAATCGTCGAGGGCGCGATCGTTTTCGTAGTCTTCGGCGTCGATGCCGTAGATCTTGGCCTTGATGCGGAGGTTGATGTCCTTGGTGACCAGTACGACCGAGCGTTCGGGATTCTGGTCGCGCAGTTCGATCACTGCCGACAGGATCAGATTGTCCGCCTTACCGTGGCCGTTGGTAGTGCGCTGCTGGAAATACAGCCTGCCCACTGCACCGCCGCGCTTGAGGTTGACGCCCTGTGGATTGGATAACTCAAGGCCATTGCTAATGCCATGACCGTTGCCGCGCACAATCAATTCATTGAGGAAGCGACTGACCTGGCGACCGTTGCGCGAGACTTCCGAGGCGCCTTTCTTCTTTTCGTCCAGTTCCTCCAACACCGTCATGGGAATGAAGACATCGTGTTCTTCGAAGCGGAACAGCGAGGTCGGATCGTGCAGCAACACATTGGTGTCGAGAGCGTAGATGCGCTTGCTTCCGGTCATACGGAAGAAACCTCTTCAGCGTGCGAGGGAAATGAACCACGGCATGCGGCATGCCGCGGGGACCCGGCCCATCCGGCCGGTTTGCCATGCGCGGTGACAAATGCCCGTCCCGGCGGACGGGCAGCGACATGGCGAAAGGAGCGATACAGGGTCACTTGGCGGGAATGGCGTCGAGCACTGTCTGAGCGTGTCCTGGGACTTTCACGTTGCGCCATTCCTGGGCCAGCCTGCCTTCGGGATCGATCAGGAAGGTACTTCGTACGACACCCATGTGACGTTTTCCATACAGCACCTTCTCGTGGATCACGTCGAAGGCGTTGCACCAGGTTTCGTCAGGGTCGGAAACCAGCGGGAACGGCAGCTCCTGCTTGGTCGCGAAGTTCGCGTGGGACTTCACCGAATCGCGCGAGACGCCGATCACCTGCGCGTGGCGTTTCTGGAACTTGGGGTACAGGTCGCGGAAATCCTTGGCCTCGTTCGTACAACCGGGGGTGCTGTCCTTCGGGTAGAAGTACACCACCACCCATTGACCTTTCAGGCTGTCGAGCTTCAGTTCACTGCCGTCGCCGGTCGTGCCTTTGAGCTTGGGGACTTTCTTGCCAACGTCGGGCATGGGTTCTCCTGCGAGGCCGTGGCCGGCCTCGACTGCATGTCGTTATTCAAGGGGAACGGGGCAGCGGGGGAGGGCGTAAGGGCGATCAGCGCGCGCCCTGTGATCGGTGCGACTCGACCCTCTTGCTGCATGCATGCCTCTCCAGTGCTGCCCTCAGGGAACAGACTAGCGCTTGCCGCGGCGAATGACAGCCCTTGCGGGAGATCGCCTTGGGGAGCATGCTCAAAAGCCCGGTCGACAGGCTGGAAAATCCGGTTTTTCAGCGCTTGCGTGCGCTGCTCAGAACTTCACCGGATCCATGATGGCGTCAAGGTTCAGGCCATCACAGAACTCCAGGAAATCATCGCGCAGTGCGGCGATATGCGTCGCCGCGGGAATGCCGATGGTGATCTGTGCCTGGAACATGTCCGCACCGGTCTGCATTGCCTGATAGCGCAGCGAACTGAGCTGCTCGATAACGATGTCGCGTCGGTCGAAGAAGTCGATGATCTTCACGAGGATGCCGGGGCGGTCCGCCGAGATCACCTCGATGAGGTAGGGCAGCAGGTGCGAGTGATGCTCACGCGGCCCGGTGCGGTAGAACGACAGCCGCAGATCCTCGTCGCGGGCCACCTTGGCCAGTGCGGTCTCCAGCTTGGCCACCGCATCCCATGCCCCCGTGGCGAGCAGGGTCAGTGAGGTGTCCGCACCGAGCGATGCCACTCGGGCATCGGCCAGATTGCAGCCGGCTTCGGCGATACGTTTGGCTAGCGTCAGCAATGGCGCGCGCGGAGAAGGGGTCAGCGTCTGGATCAGCAGCTGGTTGTCGCTACTGGTGCGCGCGGAAGAACGATTCAAGGAGTCCACCTGTGGCGGCCCGCACGAAGCGGGTAAGAAAGCACATCCGCCGAGCTTACTGGTCGCCTGCGGAGCCCCGCAAGTAAGGCCATGGTGGGCCAGGAGGGCCAGTGGATTCCCCCAAGGGCATCGACGCGCACGCTGGTGCGGCTGGGGCGCGCCGGGTATCCGCAAGATGAATGATTACCGCAAGTTGGCACGATCTTGCCGCCGGGATAGCCATGATGGCCGTCTTGTATTGGCGTAAGAGGCTTTTCCAGTAACATGCGGGGTTTGATTTTGAGCCGGAGCCGGTCTTGGATATTCGCGGAAGCATCTGCGCGCTGGTAACGCCGTTCACGGCGGACGGCGGGCTTGATCTAGCGGCTTTCGGAAAGCTGCTGGACTACCAGATCGCTGGCGGTACCGAGGGCGTGGTGGTGGCCGGGTCCACCGGCGAGGCCCACATGCTCGAGCATGAGGAATACGAGCGCCTGCTCGCCTTTGCGGTGGAGCGAGTGGCCGGTCGTATCCCGGTGATCGCCGGTACTGGCGAGGCTGGCACCGCCAAGACCGTAGCGCTGACCCGTCGGGCGAAAGCCTTGGGCGCCGATGCGGCGCTGGTGGTAGCCCCGTATTACGTGCGCCCGACGCAGGAAGGCCTGCGCCGCCACTTCCTCGAAGTGGCCGATCAGGGCGGCCTGCCTGTGCTGCTCTACAACGTGCCCACACGCACGGCTTGCGACCTGCTGCCGGCGACGGTAGCTGCGCTGCGCGACCACCCGGGCATCGTGGGCATCAAGGAAGCGCAGGGTTCGGACGAGCGCATCAGCGCTCTTGCGGAACTTGCGCGGCCAGATTTCGTCTATCTGTCCGGTGACGACGGCACGGCCTGCAAGGCCATGCTTGCCGGAGGTGCGGGAACCATCTCGGTGGTAGCCAATCTGGTGCCTCGTGCGTTCCGCATGCTGTGTGATGCGGCAACGGCCGGTGATCGGGGTGAGGCACAGCGCTGCGATGCCGTACTGGCTCCACTGGTATCGGCGCTCAACTGCGCGCCAAACCCCATTGCGGTCAAGGCTGGGTTGCCCCCGCTGGGGCTGGGATCGGCGGCTCCGCGCCTGCCGTTGGTTGAATTGGAGGACGGCCCGGACCGTGCGCGACTTCGCGAAGCGCTGACGGCTCTGGCATCCTTGGCGAATGCGGCCTGATTTTTCGGGCAACTGACACTTCTACGGAATCTGCTTACATGAAGAAATCCCCGCTTGTCGTGGCCCTGCCGGTACTGGCCCTGTCTGCCTTGCTGCTCTCTGGCTGCGGCATGTTCCGTTCGCAGAAGGCCTGGGAGACCGCCAAACAGGAAACGCCGCTCGAAATTCCTCCGGGCATGGACACCCCGTCCACCAGCGCTGCGCTGGTCATTCCTGAAACAGGCGCCAACAACCCCACGGCCAACGGCGCCACGGCGCGTGTTGGCAAAGCCAGTGCCCAGATTGCGGACGGCTTCGTGCTGAACGACAACGTGGACAACACCTATCGCCGCGTTGGCCAGACCCTGGAGAACGGCGACATTGGCCAGGTGGTCGCGCATGACGATGCTGCCCACACCTACACCCTGAGCGTGGTGGCATCCGACCAGCCAGCGCAGAAGAAGGGCTTCTTCAGCAGCATGTTCAACGGCAAGTCCAAGCAGAGCGCGGACGCCCCGGGCGCCACGCCGCATCAGGTGACCCTGACCATCAGCACCAGCGGCGAGAAGGCTAGCGAAGTGCGTGCGCAGGGCGATGCCTCTGCAGTGGCAAAGGTGGTCGACACCCTCAAGGGCCGCATGGGCGGCGGTTGATCCGCTGCCTTCCGGCCATGAAAAACGCCGCCCAAGGGCGGCGTTTTTTGTGCGTAAGCGGTGAGGCCCGGATCGCGTGTTGCAGGCCCGGTGGCGCTCAGCGCTCGAGCAGGTCCAGCTTGTCAGGCTTGTTTTCCCATTCCTTGGCGTCGGCCAGGGCATCCTTGCGTTCGGTGATCACCGGCCAGCTCTTGGCCAGTTCCGCGTTCAGCACCACGAACGACTCCTGGCCCGCGGGGACGTCGTCCTCGGGGTAGATCGCGTTGATCGGGCACTCGGGCTCGCAGAGAGTACAGTCGATGCACTCGTCCGGATCGATCACAAGGAAGTTGGGGCCTTCATGGAATGCGTCGACGGGACATACTTCGACGCAGTCAGTGTATTTGCACTTGATGCAGTTGTCGGTAACGACAAAAGTCATGCTGTCGCGCGCCTGTTGGTGGAAGGACGCGGCCCGTGCCAGGCCGGAAGTGGCGCTCCCTACGAGGTTCGAACTCGTGTTCCCGCCTTGAGAGGGCGGTGTCCTAGGCCACTAGACGAAGGGAGCGAAATGCACCGGAGCGCGCTAGTATAGCGGAATTGTTTCGCCCAGCAATGCCCCGGAGGGCGGAATGGCTGGGTGGGGCGACCGCTGGTTCCCCTGGGAGCCGGATAGATGTGAATGTGGATGCGGCGAATCCTGCCGCGATTGATCGCTTTGAATGGCGCCGTGCGCCAAGAGCCTGTCCAATGTCTCTACATGATCCGCGTTATTCATCCAAAGCGCCCAGCGAACGGATCGTGGCGACGCGCCTGACTGGTGGTCAGGTCAAGCCACGAGGTGTTCGCTGGGCGCTTTGGATGAATAACCCTTCGGGCCGGGTCTGTTTGCCCGCATCCCGGCGTTATCACTCAGTCGTGTACGGACGTACACTCCTTCGTTCTTCCTTGGTCTGCGCGCAAACAGCTCCCGGCGCGGGTCATGTAGAGACATTGGACAGGCTCTAAGGATCCAAACCGCTTGAATCACGACGCAAGGACTAACGCCACGCCTGCATTGCGCATCATCCCGCGCGAGCAGCACGTGATTTCGCGCAAGAACATCAGCAAGGCAGCGCTGCGCGTGCTCTATCGCCTCAATGAGGCTGGCTACCAGGCCTACCTCGTGGGAGGCGCCGTGCGCGATCTCCTGTTGGGCGGACATCCCAAGGATTTCGACGTGGCCACCAGCGCCACGCCCGACGAGGTCAAGAAACTCTTCCGCAATTGCCGCCTGATCGGACGCCGCTTCCGTCTGGCCCATGTGGTGTACGGGCCGGAAATTATCGAAGTGGCTACGTTCCGCGGCACCGGCGAGGAAGAGGGCGAGGGTGACCGCCACATCGTTGATGGCCGCATCGTGCGCGACAACGTATGGGGCACCATCGAAGAAGACGCGTTGCGCCGCGACTTCCGCGTCAACGCGCTTTACTACGACATCAGCGACTTCTCTGTGCGCGATTACGTGGGCGGCGTGAAGGACGTGGAAGACCGTGTGCTCCACCTGATCGGCGATCCGGCCACCCGTTACCGCGAAGACCCGGTGCGTATGCTGCGCGCCGTTCGTCTTGCCGCCAAGCTCGATTTCCGTATCGACGCAGCGGCGGCCGCACCGTTCGCCGAATTGGGCCCGCTGCTGGCCGATGCCGCACCGGCGCGGCTGTTTGATGAATCGCTGAAGATGTTCCTTTCCGGGCATGGTCTCAAGAGCTTCCACATGCTCGAACAGACGGGCCTGCTGAAGTTCATGTTCCCGGCCACGGCGCGCGCGCTCAAGCGTGGCGACGAGGCGCTGCGTGCACTTGTCGAGCAGGGGTTGGCCAACACCGATGCCCGCGTGGCAGAGGGCAAGTCGGTAACGCCTGCCTTCCTGTTCGCCGTGCTGCTGTGGGGTGAGGTGCGCGATCTGGCGCATACCTGGATGACCAAGGACGTGGAGCCGGTGGCCGCGTGGGAGCGAGCCGCGACGCACGTTATTGCCGAGCAGTGTCAGCGTGTGGCGATTCCGCGCCGCTTCACGCTCACCATGGAAGAAATCTGGGGCTTGCAGCCGCGCTTTGAACAGGTGCAGCGCAAGCGCGTCTTCCGTTTGATGACGCACCCGCGCTTCCGCGCTGCGTTTGATTTCCTGTTGCTGCGCGCGGCCGAGTCGCCAGCGATCCGGCAGTTGGGTGAATGGTGGGATCACGCTCAGCAGCTGCCGCCCGAAACGTTGGCGGCCGCCTTGGCGTCGGGCGGTTCTTCCGGTGGCGCGAGCGAGAGCAACGCCCCTGCACCCAAGCCGCGCAAGCGGCGCCGGCGCAAACCGGCTTCCAAGTCGGGTGGGAAATCGGATCAAGCGTGACCAAAGGATTCGTCGCGCTGGGCAGCAATCTCGGTGATGCACGTGGCCAGGTGCTGGCTGCGTTCGACGCGCTGGCAGGCCTGCCGCAAACCCGCCTGCTTGAGCGTTCGCCTCTCTATCTGACGCCGCCGTGGGGTGTATTGGATCAGCCGGCTTTCATCAATGCGGTGGCACATATCGATACTGCATTGTCTCCGCACGATCTGCTCGACGCCTTGCTGGGCATCGAGCGCGCTGCTGGGCGCGTGCGTGACGGTGAGCGATGGGGGCCACGCACGCTCGATCTGGACGTGCTGCATCTGGATGGCGTGGCGATATCCGATGAGCGACTTACGTTGCCGCACCCTCGCATAGCCGATCGAGCCTTTGTGCTGCTGCCGCTTCATGACTTGGCGCCGGATCTGGTGTTGCCGGGTCAAGGGCGTGTGGCTGACCTGCTTGCCCGCGTCGATTCCGCCGGTTGCGAGCGTCTGCCTTGAGCCCTTCACGTCCCACGCGGGATAATCCACGTCTGCTTCCGTTCTAGGAAATCATCGTGTACGCGCAAAAAGCGAACGCACCCACGCGCAAGCCCGTCACCGTGCCGGCGCTGCGTGCGATGAAGGCGGAAGGCCGTCGCATCGTCATGCTGACCTGTTACGACGCGAGCTTCGCGGCGCAGTTGGAAATGGCTGGCATCGACGTAGCACTGGTCGGTGACTCGCTGGGCATGGTGATCCAGGGGCACAAGAGCACGCTGCCGGTCACGCTGGATCACATGGTCTATCACACCGGCATCGTGGCGCGCGGACTCGATGCGACGCTGCTCATTGCCGATCTGCCTTTCATGGCCGATCGCGATGTTCCACACGCGCTCGAAGCCGGCGCGCAGTTGGTGGGCGAGGGTGGTGCTGCGATGGTGAAGATCGAGGGTGCGTCGCCGCATATCCTGGAGATCATCACGTCGCTGGTCGAGCGTGCCATTCCGGTTTGCGCACACCTGGGGCTCACCCCGCAGTCGGTGCACAAGTTCGGCGGGTTCCGCATCCAGGGGCGTGCACAGGACGCCGCTGACCGACTGGTCGAGGAAGCCAAAGCCGTGGAAGCCGCTGGCGCCGATCTCCTGGTACTGGAAGGCATTCCGACCGTCCTGGGCGAACGCATCACGCGAGCCGTCTCCATTCCGACCATCGGTATCGGTGCTGGCCCGCATTGTGACGGGCAGGTGCTGGTCATCCATGACATGCTGGGCGTCACGCCGGGCAAGCGACCGAAATTCAGCAAGGATTTCCTCGCAGGACGCGACTCTGTGGCTGCGGCGATCGCGGCCTATGCCGAGGACGTGCGCAATGGCGCCTTCCCGGCACCGGAACATTGCTTCGACTGAAGCGACAGAGCAAAGCAGAACTGATATGCAAACTGTGCAAGATGCCGCGCAACTGCGCGCTGTCATCCGTGGCTGGCGCGGCCAGGGCCTTACCGTGGGCTTCGTGCCCACCATGGGCAATCTCCATGCCGGCCACCATTCGCTGATCAAGCTGGCCCGCGCCCGGGCAGATCGCGTGGTGGCCAGCGTCTTCGTCAATCCGACGCAGTTCGGGCCGAACGAGGATTTCGAGCGCTATCCCCGTACCCTGGTGCAGGATCAGGTCGGCCTGGCCGAACAGGAGTGCGACCTGCTGTTTGCGCCGGAAGTCGCCACGCTGTATCCATTTGGCGCCCAGAACAGCGTGAGCCTCCACGTGCCCCAGCTCACCGAGACGCTGGAAGGGGCGCATCGCCCCGGCCACTTCGATGGCGTGGCCACGGTGGTGTGCAAGCTGTTCAATCTGGTCCAGCCGGATCTGGCGGTGTTCGGTCAGAAGGATTTCCAGCAACTCAAGGTGATCGAGCGCATGGTCCGCGACCTGTCGCTGCCGGTGAAGATCATGGGCGCGGCTACCCTGCGCGCCGATGACGGCCTGGCGCTCAGTTCGCGCAATCAGTATCTCTCGCCCGACCAGCGCGCCCTTGCGCCCCAGATCTACGCCACCCTGCAGCAGATGCGCGAGCTTATCGCCAAGGGCCATGCGTGGCAGGTCGTGGAGCAAGCCGCTGCTTCCAAGCTGGCGCGGGCGGGCTTCGAACCGGATTACGCCGCCATTCGCCGGGCCGAAGATCTGGCTGAGCCGGGCGAGGGCGAGACTGACGGCCTTGTTGCCCTGATCGCGGCCCGATTGGGCTCCACCCGCCTGATCGACAACTTGCCTTTCGACTGAACGGCCCCATCTGGGGCTTGCCGGGACTCTTGTTGCGATGCGGCGTGTCCCGGCGGGATAATGGTGAGCTACGCGGACTGTACCTGCCGGAACTGAAGTCATGAACCTGAACATGCTCAAGTGCAAGATTCACCGTGCCACGGTGACCCATGCCGAGCTCCACTACGAAGGCTCCATCGCTATCGACGGCCTGTTGCTCGATGCCTCCGGCATTCGCGAGTACGAACAGATCCACGCGTGGAACATCAACAACGGCAAGCGTTTCGTCACGTACGCGCTGCGTGCTGAGGAAGGCTCCGGCATCATCTCGGTGAACGGCAGTGCCGCGCACCGCGCACAGCCAGGTGACCTGATCATCATCGCTGCGTTTGCTCAGCTGTCCGAAGCGGAGGTGGAGCAGTTCCAGCCGACGCTGGTGTACGTGGACGCCAACAACGCCATCTCGCACACCAATCGCTCGATTCCGAAGCAGATGGCGGCAGCCTGACGCATCCGCCCCGCCTTCGACGCGGGGCGTGCGTGCAGTGCAACAAATCTGCTGGCGTGTGGCGCGGAAAGCTGCGTAAGATCGGGATCTCTCCAAGCCAAACATGAGATCCCATGTCGCCCGAGCGCCGTCCGTCTTTTCTGGCAGAACACGTCGACCGTCTGGCCGGCACTCATCTCCGCGAGCTGCTGAAGGACGTCGCCCGCGGTAAGCGGCTGCGTCACCGTCTTGGTCCGGTGCTGCTGGACCTCAGTCGACAGAAGCTCGACCTTAAGGCGCTGGACGCCTTGGGAGCGCATGTCGAGGCCTCCGGCTGGCAGGCGGCCCGCGACGCCATGTTCGCGGGTGCACCCATCAATACGTCCGAGAACCGCGCAGTGCTGCATACCGCGCTGCGCGCCAGCGGCTCGCAGCTGCCGTCACCCGCTCCGCGTGACGCGCTTACGGAGATCGAGCAGACCCTGCAACGCATGGATGCGCTGGTGAAAGCCATGGAGCTTGGCGATGCCAGCGCCTTCGGCGTCGCCCCAGGTATCACGGATGTGGTGAATATCGGTATCGGCGGCTCGGACCTCGGGCCTCGTCTGGCGGTGCGCGCCTTGGCGCCGTATCACGTGCCGGGCTTGCGTAGCCACTTCCTTACCAACGTGGACGGCCAGTCGGCCTACGAGTTGATGCATCAGCTCGATCCGAAACGCACGCTGGTCATCGTAGTGTCCAAGACGTTCACCACGCAGGAAACGCTGCTCAACGGCACTGTTTTGCGCGACTGGATCAGCCGTGCCTACAACGGCGACAAGGCCGCTGTGTCCCGCCATTTTCTGGCGGTCAGCGCCAACGTCGCTGAGGCGGAAAAGTGGGGTGTGCCGGCGGCGCAGGTTTACCCCATGTGGGATTTCGTCGGCGGCCGCTTCTCGCTTTGGTCAGCGGTGGGGTTGTCACTGGCGATTGCGATCGGCTCGTACAACTTCCACGAATTGCTGCGTGGCGCCGCGTTGGTAGACGATCACTTCCGTTCTGCCGCGTGGTCGGAGAACCTGCCGGTGCTGCTCAGTCTGGTGGAGTACTGGAACCGCAACGCTCAGGGGCGTGGTAGCCGCGCCGTGGTGCCATACGCGGATCTGCTGACGGACCTTACGTCCTACCTCCAGCAGTTGGAGATGGAAAGTCTGGGCAAACAGGTCACCCCGCAGGGACAGCACGTCGCCCAGTCCACCTCGGCAGTGGTGTGGGGCAGCGTGGGAACCAATGCACAGCATGCCTACTTCCAGTCCCTGCATCAGGGTACGGATGTCGTGCCGCTGGAGTTCATTGGCGTCGTAAAGCCCGCGCACGATCTCAATGCCAACCACGAAGCCTTGTTGTCGAACCTGCTCGCTCAGGCCGCGGCGTTGGCACTCGGCAAAACGTTCGACGAAGCATTGGCCGAAGCGACGTCCGGCACCGAAGAGCAGCGCCGCGTGCTTGCCGCGCAGCGTACCTTCCCAGGCGACCGCCCGAGCACGGTGACGTTGCTGGATGCGTTGACGCCGGAAAGCCTGGGTGCCTTGATTGCCCTGTACGAACACAAAGTGTTCATGCTCGGCCATCTGTGGGGCATCAATGCGTTCGACCAGTGGGGTGTGGAGCTGGGCAAGGCGATCGCGCGACAGATTCTTCCCGCGTTGGGCGAGGATGGCACCAAGCACGCCGATTCCTTTGATTCCGCAACGCAGGCGTTGATCGAGGCGATCCACGAGCGTCGTACGGCTCTATAGCCGCGGTGTCGCGTATGGGGGCACTCTGCTGAGTGCTCCCTCATCGCGCTACTTCGTGGTTTAGACGGCCTGACGGGCGAGTGCCCAGGCCACGTGCTCGCGCACGATGTCCGACGGATGATCAGCGCGCGTAAGCAGCGCCTGTCGCACCACTTCCGAATGCGGGGCATTGCCCAGGGCGACGGCGATATTGCGCAGCCACCCTTCGTAACCCGTGCGACGGATTGCCATGCCTTCCGTTCGCTGCAGGAATTCCTGTTCGCTCCAGCCGAACAGCTCCACCAACTTCGCGCCATCCAGCCGATGGCGTGGCGCGAAATCCGGCTCTGTCGCGTCCTGCGCAAATTTGTTCCACGGGCAGATCAGCTGGCAGTCGTCGCAACCGAAGATGCGGTTGCCCATCGGTTCGCGCAATTCTTCCGGAATGCTTCCGCGCAATTCGATGGTGAGATACGAGATGCAACGCCGTGCATCGAGCTTGTACGGAGCCACGATGGCCTGCGTGGGACAGATGTCGATACAGCGTCGGCAACTACCACAATGCGCGCTGGCCGGCGCGTCGACGGGAAGCGGCAGATTCGTGTAGAGCTCGCCAAGGAAAAAGTATGAGCCGGCGCTGCGGTTGATCAGCACGGTGTGCTTGCCGATCCATCCTAGTCCAGCATTGCGTGCCAGCGCCTTTTCGAGCACCGGCGCGGAATCGACGAAGGCGCGATAGCCAAAGTCGCCGATGGCGCCGTGGATGCGTTCAGCCAGTTTCTGCAGCCGGTTGCGCATCAGCTTGTGATAATCGCGGCCCAGCGCATAACGCGCGACGTAACCTGCCTCGGCGTCGTGCAGTACGTTCCATGCGTTGCGCGTTCCGGGTGGGATGTAGTCCATGCGTACGGAGATCACCCGCAACGTGCCCGGCTCCAGTTCGGCGGGGCGGCTGCGCTTGTCGCCATGGCGGGCCATGTATTCCATCTCGCCGTGGTGGCCATCGTCTAGCCAGCGCTTGAGGTGCAACTCGTCCTCGCCCAGGTCGGTGCCGGCGATCCCGCAGTCGGCAAAACCGAGTTCAACCGCCCAGCGCTTGATGTCGAGCGCAAGCGCAGCGTAGTCGGCAGATGGGCTGGAAACAGAGGACATGTGCATATTGTAGGCGGTATGGGCGTCGACCCATTCGCGGGCATGCCTATAATTCCCTTCATGACTGCCTCCATTCATCGTCATGAGCTCTACACCGTTGAACAGGTGCGAGCGCTCGATCGCCGAGCCATCGACGTGCTCGGCATTCCAGGCTATGAGCTGATGCAGCGTGCCGCTGCTGCTGCCTTGGTCTGCCTGCGTCAGCGCTGGCCGCACGCGCGGCGTATCGCGGTGTATTGCGGGCCGGGCAATAACGGAGGGGATGGTTTTTTGCTTGCTGCACTCGCCCGCGAGGTCGGTATCCATGTGGATGTCTTCGCGCATGGCGAAAGCCGTGGCGAAGACGCCATTCGTGCGCGCCGCGAGTTCGAGCGCGGTGGTGGCGTGGTGCACGCATGGCAGGAGGATCTCGAGCTTCCGCTGGCTGAAGTGCATGTGGATGCGCTCTACGGCACCGGCCTGCAGCGTGCACTGACACCGGATGTAGCCGCGCTGGTGAACCGCATTCATGCCGCGGAGGCGCCCGTGCTTGCGCTCGATGTGCCATCTGGCGTGAACGCTGATACGGGGGATGTGCCTGGCGATGCCGTGCAGGCGAGTGTCACTGTGACGTTTATTGCTGCCAAGCGTGGCCTCTTCACGGGGCTCGCACCGGGCTACGTGGGGAGCGTGCAATGGGAGTCGCAGGGGTTGCCCGACACGTTGTGGCAGGGTGCCCAGGCGGATGCCGAGCTCATGCAACCTTGGACCTTGCCGCCACGTCCGCGCCAGGCTCACAAGGGCAACAATGGGCATGTACTGGCGGTTGGTGGCGACCACGGTACGGCGGGTGCTATCCGGCTTTGTGGCGAAGCGGCGTTGCGCGGCGGTGCCGGGCTGGTCAGCGTGGCGACGCGCGCCGAGCATCTGATTTCGCTCAATAGCGCCCGCCCAGAGCTGATGGCGCACGACGTCAACGGTCCGCAGGCATTGGAAGCCTTGCTGCCACGCGCCACCGTGTTGGCGGTGGGGCCGGGGTTAGGGCAGGGCGCCTGGGGGCACGCCCTGTGGTTGACCGCACTCGAGGCGGGACTGCCGCTGGTGCTGGATGCCGATGGCTTGAACTTGCTGGCACATGAGCCGCGTCAGCTGCCGGGCATGGCAGTGATCACGCCCCACCCGGGAGAGGCAGCCCGCTTGCTGGGCTGCACGACCGCAGATGTCGGAAAGGACCGTTTTGCGGCTGCGCGCGAATTGGCCCGCCGCTATCGCGCGGTGGTGGTGCTAAAGGGTGCCGGTAGCCTGGTGGCTGATCCTGCAGGTCGCGTGGCGGTATGTCCGTGGGGCAATCCGGGCATGGCGACGGGTGGTATGGGCGATCTGTTGACCGGCATCATTGCCGCACTCATCGCGCAGGGCTGCGATGCCTGGCAGGCAGCCTGCCTTGGCGTGTCGCTCCATGCTAGGGCTGGGGACCTCGCCGCAAAACTGGGGGGCGAGCGCGGCCTGATGGCCAGTGACCTGCTGGAGCCACTGCGGCGGCTGCTCAACGGACAGGAAACATGACGGATCCCACCTGGAATCTACCTGACGAGGCGGCCACCGCCACGCTCGCCACCCGCATGGCCGGTGCCTTGGATGGTGGATTGGTGGTCTATCTGCACGGCGACCTCGGGGCTGGCAAGACCAGCTTTGCCCGCGCTTTGCTCGGGGCGCTAGGGGTGGGCGAGCGCATCAAGAGCCCGACCTACTCTCTGGTCGAGTCCTATCTGGCCAACGGGCGTCCGGCCTGGCACCTGGATCTCTATCGCATCGCTGATCCGGGAGAGCTGGAGTGGCTGGGGCTGGACGCCTTGTCCGACCCCGCCGCCCTTGTCCTGGTGGAGTGGCCGGAGCGTGGCGCCGGGGCGCTTCCCGCACCCGACCTGGTCGTGCATCTGGGCTACGCGGGCACCGGGCGCAAGGCGCGGATGGAAGTGCGCACGGAGCGTGGCGCGGCCATCACCTCGCGCCTTGGTTGAGCTCGTACCAATCGGCCGGCGCATCTAAGTATCGGTACTTAATGAGATTTTTGTCACGGCTTGAGCCGGCGCTTAAGCCTTCAGTTTGCGTGGCTTGCAGCCGATAGCTGGATGCCGACTGACGAAAGCTGCGCAGGTTATGGAAATTCAAGGGAAAACCTCTTGCAATCGAGAGGCCTCTGGGCTTCAATTCCGCTCCATGAAGGGATTAAGGACGCATCCTGCTTTGCTCGGCACCATGGCCTTGCTCGCCGTGGCGCCTTTTTGCGTGGCCCGCGCGGCCGACGTGAAGTCCGCTCGTGTCTGGGCCGGCCCCGAATACACCCGTGTTGTGCTGGATGTATCTGGTCCGGTGACCTACAAGCTCAACCAGGACGGTGACGAGCTGACGGTGGACGTCAACGCCAGCACCATCGCCAGCAGCTTCAGCTCCCCGGGCGCCACGGGCTTGTACAAAGGCCTGAGCGGGACGAAGCAGGGCAGCAACGTTCGCCTGACCGCAAAGATCGACCCCACTAGCAGCGTCAAGAGCTTCCTTCTCAAACCGCAGGCCGATTACGGCTACCGGCTGGTGGTCGACCTGTACCCGGGCAATGGCAGCGTGGCGAAGTCGGCGCCGATAAAGTCGTCACTGCCGGCACCGGCTCCATCGGACAGCGATGGGGACAGCGACAGCGCGACGACTGCCGCGAACGTGGTCCCGCCGCCTGCCGCCGTTCAGGCACCGGCCCCTGCGCCAGAACCGGTACGCAGCACGGGCAAGTCCTCGATCAAACCGACCCAGAGCGGCATGGCCTCCACGCGTGCCGCTGCCGCCTTGCTCAACGGCGAGCGCAAAGTGGTCATCGCGATCGATGCCGGTCACGGCGGCGAAGATCCGGGCGCACACGGCCCCGGCGGCACACTGGAGAAGAACGTCACCCTGGCGGTGGCGCGCCAGCTGGCCGACCAGATCAATCAGCAGCCCGGCATGCGTGCCGTGCTGACGCGCAGCGCTGACTTCTTCATCCCGCTGGCGCAGCGTTACCAGATCGCTCGCAACAACTCGGCCGACCTGTTCGTGTCGATCCACGCTGACGCGTTCATCAACGGTGACGCCAAGGGTTCCTCGGTTTGGGTGCTGTCGCCGCGCGGCAAGACCAGCATGGCCGCTCGCTGGCTGGCCGACGGCCAGAACCGGGCCGACCTGATCGGTGGTGTGACGCTAGACGACAAGAACGACGGCCTGGCCGCCGTGCTGCTGGACCTGCAGCAGGGCTATTCCATGCAGGCGAGCGAGTCGGTGGCCGGCAACGTGCTCAAGGCGTTGGGCAATATGGGGCCGACGCACCGCGGCTATGTGGAGCGCGCAAACTTTGTGGTGCTGCGCTCGCCGGATGTGCCGTCGATCCTGGTCGAAACGGCCTTCATCAGTAATCCGGACGAAGAGCGCAAGCTGCGCGATCCCTCGCATCAGGCGCGCCTTGCTACGGCTGTGATGGGCGGTATCCGCGGCTACTTCGAATCCACGCCGCCGCCGGGTAGCTGGTTCGCCGCGCAGGCCTCCCGTCGCAACGGTGTGGCGAATGTCGCCACATCGCAGGGTGACGACGAGACCTCGGCCAAGGCGACCCGGGCCGTGGCGCAAGCTATGGCTTCCACGCCCGGTGCCTCCTCCCGTGCCGATGACGGTGTGCAGGACCTGCATCGCGTCGAACGCGGTGAGAGCCTGCGCAGCATCGCCAAGCAGTACGGCGTCAGCATCAGTGCGCTCAAGAACGCCAATAAGCTCGACAGCGACAGCAGCGTGCATGCCGGCATGATGCTGGCCATTCCGGCCAGCTGAGCCGGGTTTGCCAAGGTTTGGAAGAAGCGCCGCCCCTGGGGCGGCGCTTCTGCTTTCGCCGTGGGGCGACAGGCTCTAAGCTTTGCCGATGCCAGTCATTCGTCCCCTCCCACCCGAACTCATCAATCAGATCGCTGCCGGTGAAGTGATCGAACGACCATCCTCCGTCGTGAAGGAACTGGTCGAAAACAGTCTCGATGCCGGTGCCACACGCATCGAAGTAGATATCGAACAGGGTGGTGCCCGGCTGATCCGCGTGCGCGATGACGGTTGCGGCATCGTTCCCGATGAATTGCAGCTGGCGGTCGCCTCGCACGCCACCAGCAAGATCGGTAGCTTCGACGATCTCGAACATGTCGCGAGCATGGGCTTCCGTGGCGAAGCGCTGGCCTCGGTTTCCTCAGTCGCGCGATTCGCGTTGACATCGCGCGCGCAGGGCATGGATACGGCGTTTCGCATCGAGGTGGATGGCGGCAAGATGCAAGCCGCACGGCCGGCGCAGCATCCGCAAGGTAGCAGCGTGGAAGTGCGCGACCTGTTTTACAACGTGCCGGCGCGCCGCAAATTTATGCGCGCTGAGCGTACGGAGTTCGCGCATATCGACGATCTCCTGAAGTCGCTGGCGTTGGCGCGCGGCTCAGTGGAATTTCGCCTGAGCCACAACGGTAAGCCGGTGCGTATCCTCAAGGCGGCGCGCGACGAAAGCGCAGCACTGATGCGTGTGGCGGAAGTGATGGGTGAGGATTTTCCGAGCCAATGCTTGCGCATCGATCATGCTGCGGCCGGCCTGCATCTGTCGGGTTGGGTGGGTTTGCCGACAGCGTCGCGCTCGCAGGCGGACTCGCAATACTTTTACGTCAATGGGCGACTGGTGCGCGATCGCATCGTTGCCCATGCGGTGCGCCAGGCGTATGCCGATGTGCTTTTCCACGGACGTCATCCGGCGTTCGTGTTGTACCTCGAGCTGGATCCTGTTGGCGTGGATGTGAACGTGCATCCCGCCAAGCATGAAGTCCGTTTCCGTGAGCAGCGGCTGGTACACGATTTCCTGTTCCGCACGCTGCACGAAGTACTGGCGCAGACGCGCGCCGGTAATGTCGGTTTGCCAGCGAGTGAGCCGCAGTCGCCTGTCATGACGGCGTCCTACAGCATGGCGCCGCCGTCGACACAGCCCATGTCTGCGCCGGCATGGCCGAACGCTTTCAGCCAGAGTCGCTTGAGTCTGGGCGTCAGGGATCAACCGCTGGCGGGTTACGCCGCGCTGTTGGGCGAGCCGGCCAATGCACCGACGTCGCTTGGTTTTGCCACCCAGGCACCCCTGCCCGAAGCCACCGAGGAAGAAGCGCCGCCGCTGGGCTTTGCCATCGCCCAGCTCAAGGGCATCTATATCCTCGCGGAAAATGCTCACGGGCTGATTCTCGTGGATATGCATGCAGCGCACGAACGCATCACCTATGAAAAGCTAAAGACCGGTCGCGCGTGCAGTAACCTGCGCTCGCAGATGTTGCTTGTGCCGTTGAATGTGTCGGTAAGCGCCAAAGAAGCGGCCGCCGCGGAAGAACACGCGGACGCGCTGGCGGAGTGGGGCCTGGAACTGTCACGAAGCGGCCCGTCCGGCGTTGTGGTGCGCCGGATTCCCGCCTTGCTGGAAGGGGCGGATGTCGCCCAGCTGTGTCGCGACGTACTCGGCGAACTGGCACAGCACGGCAGTTCGCGCCGTCTGCAGGAGCTGGAGAACGAGTTGCTCGCCACCATGGCTTGCCATGGCTCCGTGCGTGCCGGTCGGCGTCTCACCCTCCCTGAAATGAATGCCTTGTTGCGGGAGATGGAGGCCACCGAACGTTCCGGGCAGTGCAATCATGGACGCCCCACCTGGACTCAGCTCAGCTTGCCGGAGCTGGACAAGCTGTTCCTGCGCGGGCGCTGATCGTTTTCCCGCATCGGTGCGCGCTTGCCACGCCGCCAAATGGACGGCCATACTCGGAACCTCGTTTCGACGGACCTCATCATGTTGCGTACCGCCGTACTCGTTTTGGCCTTGACCTTTGGAGTTGCCACCGTGCAAGCCCAGACCAGTGACACCGCCGCGTCGACAGATTTCTCCCAGCAGAACACGCACTGGCGAAACAAGCGCCTGGCCAGCCTCACTGCACCCAATGGCTGGTTGAGTCTGATCGGTCTGGATTGGCTCAAGGAGGGTGCGAATCGCGTGGGTAGCGCATCCAACAACGACATCGTGCTTAAGGCGGGCCCTGAGCATCTCGGCGTGGTGACGCTGGCAAAGGACGGTAGCCTTCATATCGTGCTGGACAAGCACAGCGGCGCTACGGTCAACGGCCAGTCCGTCACCGAGTCGACGTTGATTGATGATGCGCATGCCGGCGACGGTAGTCCTTCCGTGGTGGCGTTCGGATCGGTGAGCTTCCTCGTTATCGAGCGCGATGGCCGCAAAGCGCTGCGCGTGAAAGACAGCAGCGCCGATACGCGCACGCACTTTCAGGGGCTGGACTATTACCCTGCGGATCCTTCATGGCGCATCGTGGCTGACTGGGTGCCATTCAATCCGCCGCATGAGCTGGAAATTGGCTCGGTGCTGGGCACGATCAACAAGGAAAAAGTGCCCGGCAAGGCCGTGTTTCACCGCGATGGCCACACCTATGAGCTGATGCCGATCCAGGAAGAGCCCGACTCGTTGTTCTTCGTGATCGCGGATCGCACGTCTGGCAAGGAAACCTACGGTGCGGCGCGTTTCATGTATGCGGATCTGCCGAAGGATGGCAAAGTCGTGCTGGACTTCAATCGCGCCTACAACCCACCGTGCGCGTTCACGCCGTACGCCACGTGCCCGTTGGCGCCGCCGGAAAATCGCATGGACCTCGCGGTGACTGCGGGTGAGAAGAAGTACAAGGGCAGCGGCCACTGACCGCATGACCCACGGAATTACCGCGACGGCCAGCCTTGCGCTGGCCGTCGCGTTTTTTGCGTCAGCGGCCCTTGAACTCGGCCTTGCGCTTTTCCAGGAACGCCGTGGTGCCTTCGCGCATATCCTCGGTGGCAAAGGCCAGTGCGAACGCCTGCGTTTCAAACTCCAGGCCCTGGTCGATGCTGGTTTCGCCGCCTTGCAGAACCGCGTCCAGGATGCCGGCGGCTGCCAATGGGGCGGCTGCCGCCAGCTGGTCGGCCATGGCATTCACCGTGTCGTCCAGCAGCTCAGGCGCCACCACGCGGGTGACCACACCCAGCTCGTAGGCGCGCTGGGCGCCGATCGGGGCACCCAGCAGGCACAGCTCCAGCGCCGCGCCGCGGCCGGCCAGGCGCAACAGGCGCTGCGTGCCACCGAAGCCGGGGATCAGGCCGAGGTTGATTTCGGGCTGGCCGAACTTGGCCTTCTCGCTCGCCACACGGAGGTGGCAGCACATCGCCAGTTCCATGCCGCCGCCGAGGGCGAAGCCCTGGATGCGGGCGATGACCGGCTTGCCCAGGCGCTCGACCAGGCTCATCAGGCGCTGGCCGGCGCGCGAGAAACCTTGTGCCTGGACCGGCGTGTAACCATTCATTTCCGAGATGTCCGCGCCGGCCACGAAGGCCTTCTCGCCTGCGCCAGTCAGCACCACCACGCGCACGGCATCGTCCTGGGCGGCTTGGGAGAACGCCAAGGTCAGCTCGTTGAGCGTCTCGCGGTTGAGCGCGTTGAGCTTGTCAGGGCGGTTGACGGTGATGGTGCGCACCGCGCCGCGTTTGGCGATTTCCAGGTTGCGATAGGCCATGATTCCACTCCGGCGGGAAAAGCGACGATGGTACCAGCGGGAACCTTTGGCGCCCCCGATGTTCTCAGCTTGGTCGCCGGATCGTCCGGTTCCGCTGCATGAATCGCCCGGACGGCTTAGGATGGGCGAATTGCGGCTGCAATGGAGGAAGGCATGGCACAACTGCGTTGGCTCGCGCTGGGCATCCTGATGTGGGGTGTCGTGGCGCATGCCCAGGACAGTGGGGCCCCGCAGGACCAGTCCCAGGTCAAGCTCGACAAGAACAAACTGTCCTACGCCATTGGCTACCAGATCGGCAGCCAGTTCGCTAACGGCGATCCGGACGTGGACATTCCCACCTTAGTGCGCGCCATTCAGGACGCGTACGCCAAGAAGCGCCCGACCGTGCCCATGCGGGACATGCACGATCAGCTGCGCGAGCTTGACGAGCAGATGCACACGCAGGCGTTGGCGCAGTTCAAACAGGCTGCGGAAAACAACGCCCGCAAGAGTGCCGACTACATGGAGCGCAACAAGGCGAAGCCGGGTGTCATCCAGCTTCCCTCCGGCATCCAGTACGAAGTGGTGAAGAAGGGCACCGGCACCAAACCCGTGCCGGAAGGCTCGGTGGTCACGGTGAACTTCCGTGCCATGCTGATCGACGGCACCGAATTCGACAGCTCATGGGCGCATGGTTCACCGGTAAGTTTCGTGGTCAACAACAAGGTGATCCCGGGCTGGCAGGAAGTGATCCAGCGCATGCACGTGGGCGACTTGTGGAAGGTCACGGTGCCGCCCAGTCTGGCCTATGGCGTGAAGGGTGACCCGCCGCGCATTGGTCCCAATGAAGCCCTTGTCTTCGAAATCGAGCTGCTCGAAATCAAACCCTGACGTCGCGCGGTCGCGCCCCTGGTGCGCGACCGTCGGTCCTGGGCCATGGGGCCGCCGTGATAGAATGCATGCTTCCTAGGCACGCTCTGGTGCCGCACTCTATTGGTGTTTCCTCGCGGCATGACGGCAGCTGACAGCCCCCCTGTTTCTTCCAGTAATCCACTCAGCCCCTGCATCGGCATCTGCCGGCTGGACGAGCGCGGTTACTGCGAGGGCTGCCTGCGTACGGGCGACGAGATTGCACGCTGGCGTGGCATGGGCGAGCAGGAGCGGCTTCACTACATGCGTGACGTGCTTCCCTCGCGGAAGCAGCCGTGATGGCGGAGTGGCTGGCCGACCTGAATCAGGCCGTGCTGCCGTTGTCGACACCGCCAAGTGGGCCGGGCTGGAACCATACGGACATGGTCGAGCTGATCGGCGACAAGCCGCGCCGGCCTGCAGCAGTATTGGTGGGTGTGCGTGAAGGCGTGCAACCACGCCTGGTATTGACCGTACGGACCGACCACCTGCAGGACCATGCCGGTCAGGTCGCGTTTCCCGGTGGTCGTACGGATCCCGAAGACACGGATGCCATCGCTACCGCCCTGCGCGAAAGCGAAGAAGAGATCGGCCTGGCACGCCGCCTGGTGACACCGCTGGGCTTTCTGGATCGCTTTGAAACCATCAGTGGTTACACCATTACGCCGGTAGTGGCGCGCATCGATCCGGAAGCGCGCCTGTATCCCGCGCCGGCCGAAGTCGCCGAAGTGTTCGAGGTACCGTTGTCGTTCTTCCTCGAACCGCGCAATCTCAAGCGATACACCATGGACTTCCGCGGCCATCGCAGGGACATGGTGGAATTCGTGCACGGCGGCCACCGCATCTGGGGTGCAACGGCCGCCATGGTGTTCAACCTCCTGCAGAGGATGGGACGCACATGACGCTCAAGACCACGTTGATCGATGTGGAAGAACTGGCCGCACTCGCGCGCGACGATGTATTGATCGTCGACTGCCGTTTCGACCTCATGGCACCTGGCAGTGGCGAGCGCGACGTCGGCAAAGGAGAGCGTGATTATCGCGACGGGCACATCTCCGGGGCGGTCTACGCCAGTCTGGATACCGACCTGTCTGATCTCTCGCGCAAGGCGGAGGGATTAGGGCGTCACCCCCTGCCGCTGGAGAAAACCTTCTCTGAAGTGCTATCCCGTTGGGGTTGGCGCGAAGGCACGCAAATCGTGTGCTACGACGCGGCGAATGGTTCGCTTGCCGCCGCACGGCTCTGGTGGCTGCTCAGGCTTGCTGGCATCCGCGATGTGGCCGTGCTCGACGGTGGCTTTCAGGCGTGGGTGGCGGCGAGTAAGTCAGTGGAATCGGGTGATGTGCGTCGCACGCCACGACCGGTGGCCCTGCATTTCGACGCCAGCCGATACATCGTGGATCACGCTTCGCTGCGTAACGACCCCAAGCGCATGCTGATTGATGCGCGCGCTACGCCACGTTATCGCGGTGAAGTGGAGCCCATCGATCCCGTGGGTGGTCACGTACCGGGCGCATTCAGTCGCCCGTTCTCGGAAAATCTTCGCGTGGATGGCCGTTTCAAACAGGCCGCCGAGCTGCGTGAAGAGTTCGAGGCTCTGCTCGGGACCCACGCGCCGCAAGACGTCGTGCACATGTGTGGTTCTGGTGTCACCGCGTGCCATAACCTGCTGGCCATGGAGCATGCAGGGCTGTCAGGGGCGCGGCTGTATGCGCCGTCGTGGAGCGGTTGGGTGAGCGACGCGAACCGACCCGTGGCCAAGGGCGCCGAACCCGGTTGATACCGTTGCAGAAGCGCAGGTTATGCGCTTCTGCAGGAAAGAGGTATCAGTCCTTCTTCTTCAGGCGTGCGACCAGCTTCTCCAGCACCGCTTGAGTTTCCGGATGGAAGTACGCATCGACGAACTCGTCGATCGGCAGCTTTTCCGGATGTGCCCAAATCGCCGTGAGGTCCGCGCGCGCGATGGTGCGCGTCCTGAGCATGGCATTGGAGGGCAGGGCGATCATCGTTTGCATCCACGCCACTGCGCGCGCCACCACCTGATCGACCTGGGTGAGTTCGTCCACCAGGCCGATGGCCAGGGCTTCCGCCGACTCGACCATCGCGCCTGCCACCATCAGTCGTTCAGCGCGATAGCTGCCGACAATACGGCGCAGCGCCATCTGGATGCTTTCCGGCACGACCAGGCCGACCTGCACTTCGTTGAGGCCGATGCGGAACGATCCCTCTGCCATCACGCGGTAATCGCAAAACAGCGACAGCACCGCGCCGCCAGCGGGGCTGTGCCCGGTGATGGCGGCAACGACGGGTACGGGTGACGTGGCGAGTTTGGAGCCGGTGAGGAAAAACTCGCGCCAGAAATCACGCACGCCGTCGCGGTCGCGCCCGAGCAGCGAAGGCACATCGACGCCAGCCGAGAACATGCCGGGCATACCTGAAAATACGATGCCACGTGCACCGTTTGCGACGGCGCTGTCGACGGCATCGCGGATGGCGCGCAGCAGGTCGACATTCAGCGCGTTCACCGGCGGACGCGTCATGTTGATTTCGGTGATGGCGTCGTGCGTGATCAGATTGAGCATGGCGATGGGCCGGGCATGAGTGAGAGAGGTGAGCGGCGAGAGTAGCAAAGACCACGAGGCCCCGCCTTCTCTCGCCGCTCAACCTGTTTCACTGCTTGCTCATCCCTGCGGGTTGTCGTCCGCCGTCCACTGATAGCGCACCGCGTAATCGAGCGTCGCCTTGCCGTTGGCCGGCACCGTCACCTTGAATTCCAGTGTGTCGGTGGTTTGCGAACTCGGTTTGCTGCTCGAGGACACCAACGTCCACTGGCGCCAGCGCTGGGGATGCTCGCGCACTGTCACCGTACGCGGACTGTCGCCAGCGTTGGTCAGCGTAATGCGGAAGGATTCGTCCAGCGTGCGCCCGTTCTTGTCGACATGGAAAGCGGTACGTTCGCGATTGCCGCGCAGGTCGAAGGACTGGCCCAGCGTGATGCGTGCATCCTCACCCTTGGGCGTGTCGTTGATACGGCCCTCGCCGATGAATTGCGGCGTGCCGTTGCGATCAGCGGTGAGTACGCGGAGGTATCCGGCGGGCAAGCTGTCGAAGGCGTGGAACTGCAGCGTGCTGACGATGCCCGTGTTCTCACCGCCGGGTACGAAGTCCTGGCCGATCATCGGCTGCGGTGGCACCCAGCCGCCGCCATTCTCGTACAGCGACGTGCGCTCGCATGGGATGGTGCGCGTGGTGTACAGCGGCACCTGGCTCACGCTGCCATCGGGCAGGTCGACGGCGCCGGGCAGCGTGTAGGTGCGGTAGTCGGCCAGGGTCGACTGTTCCGGCATGGCGCTGTCAGCGGCCTGGGCCTTCATGGCAAAAGCCATGGGGCGCGGACCGCCGACGGGCTTGGCGATCTGCGGCTCGCCTGCCACCAGGGTCAACTGCACGTTGCTCCAGTCGCGGCCGCTGCGGTTGGCGATGCTGGCGCGGGATTCGAACTGCATCTTGCAGCCGTCGCCCGGTGCCAGCGTGCCCACGTAGGCAGTGCGCCAGCCCAGGCCTGCGGTGGTGTAGCTCAGCGTGGTCTGTGTCTTACCAGCGCGTTTGGCGTCTACGCGCAGTTGCAGGCTGGAACCCGTCTGGAAATTGCTCAGCGCACGCACGGCTGCGTAGTCGCGAATCAGGCTGCTCCATCCATTACTGTCCTGAACCAGCAATCCGTCGTTGGCGCGAAGTAGCGTGCCGATGGCGAGTGTTTGCCCGGTAGCGCCGACGACGTCGACTTTCTGTCCGATCAGGCTGCTTAGCGCGGCATTCTGGCCCTGGCTGAGGACAAGGCGCTGGGAGATCACTTGGGCGGCATCGCCGTCGAAGCTCAGCGCCATGGCTTCGGGATCGAGGTACTGCGGCAGGCCGCCGAGGCTGATGTCCTGCGTGCCGGACTTGAGGTCCAATTGGCGTGGCTCGCGAGCCACGGCGTAGCCAGCATGCACGCTACCGCTGTCACCGGCGCTGTAGAGCGCGGTGTCGTCACTGCGATACAGGGTGAGCGTGGTGGAAGAGGGGGCGGCGATAGCGCCAGCGCCGGTGCCGGCGGCCATGGCGAAGGCAAGGGTACGAAGGGGAAGCGGGATCACGGTCGAACTCCTTTCGGGTGGTCGCCGTTGATAGTACGGATGCCGCATGAAGCTGCGGCATCCGTCGAGCCGGCGGGTTTAACCCCGATTGCCGGCTGGGTCGTTCAAGCGCCCGCCTCGGCGGCGTCGCGGATCGATTGCGGTAGCGGCACGGGCTTGCCCGTGGCTGGGTCCATCCACACCATCACCACCTTGCCGTCGCTGTAGAGCCCGCCATCGTTCGCGTTGACGATACGGTGCGCAATGGTCACCGAACTGTTGCCCAGGCGCTCGCAGAACAGCTCCACGTTCAACTGGGCCGGCCATTCGATCGGGCGGCGATAGTTCAGCTCACTCGCCGCCAGCACGGGCATCGAGTGCTCGTCGAACCAGCCCGGCACGTGTTGCAGCCACTGCAGGCGAGCCTCTTCCAAGTAGGTGAGGTAGTTGGAGTTGTTGACGTGATTGAACGCGTCCAGGTCACGCCAACGCACGCCGATGGGGGCGACAAACAGCGGATCGCTCGCCGCCTCCTGTGCCTGTGCGTTATCCGTCACGGCCGGGGTGGCTTCCTGCACCTCGGCCTTGCGGGAGCGCGTACGTTTCTCAGGCACTGTTTCGGTGGAACTCATGCAGTCTTCTTCCGTAATGCAGGTTTGCTCTTGCCATTGCTCTCGGCCTTGGCCACCTTGGCGGGCTTCATGTCGAGATGCGGGGCAAGGAAGTGTCCGGTGTGCGAACCCGGTGTGGCAGCCACTTGCTCCGGCGTGCCGGTCACGAGGATGCGACCACCACCGGCACCACCTTCCGGGCCGAGATCGACCAGCCAGTCGGCGGTCTTGATCACATCGAGATTATGCTCGATCACCACCACCGTGTTGCCCTGTTCGACCAACTGGTGCAGCACGTCGAGCAACTGCTCGATGTCGTGGAAGTGCAGGCCGGTGGTCGGCTCGTCGAGGATGTACAGCGTGCGGCCCGTGTCGCGCTTGGACAATTCTTTGGACAGTTTCACGCGTTGTGCTTCGCCGCCGGATAGCGTGGTCGCGCTCTGGCCAAGCTTGATGTAATCCAGGCCTACGGCACGTAGCGTTTCGAGCTTGCGTGCGATGGTCGGCACGTTCTCAAACAGCTTCAGCGCATCCTCCACGGTCATGCCGAGCACGTCGGCAATCGTGTGGCCCTTGTAATGCACTTCCAGCGTTTCGCGGTTGTAGCGCTTGCCTTGGCAGACGTCGCAGGGCACGTACACATCCGGCAGGAAGTGCATCTCCACCTTGATCATGCCGTCGCCTTCGCAGGCCTCACAGCGGCCGCCGCGCACGTTGAAGCTGAAACGACCTGGCGTGTAGCCGCGGGCTCGTGCTTCCGGCACCTGAGCGAACAGTTCGCGCAACGGCGTGAACAAGCCCGTGTAGGTGGCAGGATTGGAGCGCGGCGTACGACCGATCGGTGACTGATCGATGTCCACCACCTTGTCGAACAGCTCCAGGCCTTCGATGGACTTGTACGGTGCCGCCTTTTCGCTGGAACCATTGAGTTCGGCGGCGGCGAGGCGGTACAGCGTGTCGTTGACCAGCGTGGACTTGCCCGAGCCGGACACGCCCGTCACACACGTAAACAAGCCTGCGGGAATGGCGAGGTCGACATTCTTCAGGTTGTTGCCGTGAGCGCCCTTCAGGTGCAACCAAGAGTCGGGGTCGAGCTGCTGGCGGCGTTCCTCCGGCACCTTGATGCCGCGCTTGCCGGACAGGAACTGGCCGGTGACGGAGCGCGGCGAGGTCAAGATGTCCTTGAGCGTGCCTTCCGCGACGATCTCGCCGCCATGCACGCCCGCACCGGGACCGATATCGAGAACGTGGTCCGCCATGCGGATGGCGTCTTCATCATGCTCGACCACGATCACCGTGTTTCCCAGGTCGCGCAGGCGCGTCAGCGTGCCCAGCAGGCGCTCGTTGTCGCGTTGGTGCAGGCCGATGGAGGGCTCGTCGAGCACGTACATCACGCCGACCAGGCCGGCGCCGATCTGTGAGGCAAGACGGATGCGCTGGGCTTCGCCGCCCGACAGCGAGTCTGCCTGACGATCCAGTGTGAGGTAGTTGAGGCCCACGTCGTTAAGGAACGTGAGACGCTCGCGGATCTCCTTCACGATCTTCACCGCGATCTCGCCGCGCCAACCGGTGAGGGTCAGCTTCTCGAAAAAAGCGAGCGCATCGTCGATGGAGCGCGAGGTCAGCGAGGGCAGTGCGTGGTCAGACACGAACACGTTACGTGCCGAGCGGTTCAGGCGCTGACCATCGCATTCGCGGCAGGCCTGGTCGCTGATGTACTTGGACAGCTCCTCGCGCACCGCGGGCGATTCGGTTTCCTTGTAGCGGCGCTCCATGTTCGGGAGGATGCCCTCGAACGCGTGCTCGCGCGTCACCCGCCCACCGCGTTCAGTGATGTACTTGAACGCGATCAGCTCCTTGCCGCTGCCGTACAGCACAGCCTTCTGGACGTCCGCGGGCAACTTGCGCCACGGTGTATCCACGTCGAACTTGTAATGCGCAGCCAGTGACAGCAGCAGCTGGAAGTAGTGCGCGTTACGACGGTCCCAGCCACGGATGGCGCCACCCGCGAGCGACAGCTCCGGATGCGCTACGACGCGCGTAGCATCGAACACCTGCGTCACGCCCAGGCCATCGCACGTCGGGCAGGCGCCGATAGGCGAGTTGAACGAGAAGAGGCGCGGTTCCAGTTCCGGCAGCGAGTAGTCGCAGACCGGGCAGGAGTAGCGCGAGGACAACAACTGTTCCGGCGCCTTCGCGTCGTCCATATCGACCACGATGGCCAGGCCGTCTCCTAGGCGCAGTGCGGTCTCGAACGATTCGGCCAGGCGCTGCTTGATGTCGTCACGCGGACGGAAGCGGTCGATCACCACTTCGATGGTGTGCTTCTGGCGCAGTGTCAGCGGAGGTACGGCATCCAGATCGAACACCGTGCCGTCGACACGCGCACGTACGAAGCCCTGCGCGCGCAATTGGTCGAACACCTGTACGTGCTCGCCCTTGCGTTCGCGGATCACCGGCGCAAGCAGCATGAAGCGCTTGTCGGCGTCCATGGCGAGCGTCGAGTCCACCATCTGGCTCACGGTCTGCGCTTCCAGCGGAATGCCATGGTCCGGACAGCGCGGCGTGCCCACGCGGGCGTACAGCAGGCGCAGGTAATCGTAGACCTCGGTGATCGTGCCCACGGTTGAGCGCGGATTGTGCGAGGTCGACTTCTGTTCGATCGAAATCGCCGGCGACAGGCCCTCGATATGGTCGACGTCGGGCTTCTCCATCATCGAGAGGAACTGACGGGCATACGCCGAGAGCGACTCGACATAGCGGCGCTGACCCTCGGCATAGATGGTGTCGAAGGCCAGCGAGGACTTGCCCGAGCCGGACAGCCCGGTGATCACGATCAGCTTGTCGCGAGGCAGGTCGAGGTCGATGTTCTTGAGGTTGTGCGTGCGCGCACCGCGAATGCGGATGGTGTCCATGTCGCCCGGGATAGTCGATGGGAGAAGGGGGAAACTGTACTATATCAAACTTGTCAGTACGGTTATTGCCGGCTGACCCCATCCAACAATCTCTTAAGACGAAGATCCGGCCGAGTATGGCCTAATGGAATCTTTCGTCGGTTTCCGGCCGACATAACGGACTAGAGAGTGCGGATGGGCAAGTTGAGCAGATGGGGTGCCGCCATTGCGCTTGCAATGGGCGTGGGACAAGCCATGGCGTCATCGGCGCCGGCGACCGAGGACCAGGTTCGCCAGCTGATGGAAGTGGTCGGGCTTGGCAAGATGCTGCTGCAGATGAACACCCAGGCAGTGACTACGCTGGAGCAGTCGATGCCCTGCGTAAAGCCAGAGTTCTGGCAGAACTACATGGACGCCAACCAGACCCAGCTGTTCATCGGTCGGCTGGTGCCGGTCTGGCAGCGCCATTTCACCTCCGACGAGATGAACGGCCTGCTGAAGTTCTACCGCTCGCCGCTGGGCCAGAAGGTCATCACCGAAATGCCCACCACCATGGCTGAAGCCAACCAGGCCGGCCAGCAGTGGAGCCACGAGCGCAGCGATCAGATGGTCAACGAGCTCAAGCAGATGGGCACCTTGGATAGCACCGGCCGTTGTCCGGCCAAGATCGCTGCTGCGCCGGCACCCGCTGCTTCTGTGGCTGGGGCAGCAGCAGTCACGGCGACCGAAACCGGATCTGAAGCAGAAGAGGCCAAGCCGGCGGCGCACGCCACCCACGCCGCCTCGCACGCCAAGACCCCGGCCAAGAAGGCCACCGCCAAGCCTGCGCCCAAGAAGACCACGCCGGCCAAGACCACCAGCAAGGCCCCGGCCAAAACGGATAGCAAGGCTACGCCGGCCAAGAAGGACACCAAACCCGCCACCCAGGCCAGCGGGCAGAGTGGTCAGTAATTGACCAGTTCCCTTTGGCCCCGCTATACTCCCGAGTTCGCCGGTGTCCATTTAGGTCCGGCGAGCCCAAGAGAATAACGACAGAAGGGATATTCCCATGAGTTACGCAGTCATCAAGACCGGTGGCAAGCAGTACCGCGTTCAGCAGGGCGACGTCCTGCGCGTGGAGCTGCTCAACGCCGAAGAAGGCGCAGCCTTCACCTTCGACCAGGTTCTGCTGGTCGGCGCCGGTGAGTCGATCACCGTCGGTGCCCCGATCGTGGCCGGTGCCACCGTCAGCGCCACCGTGCGCAAGCACGGCCGTGCCGACAAGATCCGCATCATCAAGTTCCGCCGCCGCAAGCACCACAAGAAGCAGCAGGGACATCGTCAGCATTTCACCGAAGTCGAGATCACGGGCATCAACGCCTGAGCAACTGGAGCATTGAGTCATGGCACATAAAAAAGGCGTAGGTTCCAGCCGCAACGGTCGCGATTCGAACCCGAAGTATCTCGGCGTGAAGATCTACGGCGGCCAGGCCATCGAAGCCGGCAACATCATCGTGCGTCAGCGCGGCACCAAGTTCCATGCCGGTACCGGCGTGGGCGTGGGTCGTGACCACACGTTGTTCGCCCTGGTCGACGGCACCGTTGAGTTCAAGACTCGCGGCGCTGAAGGTCGCAAGTTCGTCAGCGTCGTCAAGGCTTAATTGCCTACGCGTTGAAGCGAAAGCCCCGCTTCGGCGGGGCTTTTTGTTTCCAGGAAGGTGTTTATCAGAGGACTGCAGGGATGCTCAGGCCTAAGATTCGCCGCTGGGTTTTGCTCGTAACGGCGGTGTTTGTTGCGGGTTGCGGTTCCCACTCCATGGAAACGCAGAACCCACCCCTTTCAGATGTTCGGTACGACCGTTTGCAAGGTCACGTCGAGCAGGCAAGCGTCAAGGTCTACTTGCTTGAGCGCCCAGCGGATATGGCGGCGGTGCTCTCCTCCCCGGAGACCTTTTCGCCGCCGACTGATCTGCCGCCCAAATCGAAAGATGGTGAGGATGTCACCGAGCGGGCCATGGAAATGCGTTATGGGCCCACTGGGAATACACTGACGTTCCGGACGGTCTTTTTGTCTTTGGGTGGCAGTGAGTTTACGGTCACGACTTCGCCCAAGGCGCCGGGTTTGCGCAGCCTGGAATGCGAAGGTTCGCTGGTTTACAAAGGTGGTCCCAAGCACCCGTTTTCGTGTGGTCATGGCGAATGGAGCTATCGATCGCCAGGTGTTTGGCGAATGATGGTTGATAGCCAAACAAGCACGTCAGTCATTGAGCGGCAGGTCGATCCGCAAGGACGCGAGACGGTTTTCGATCAGAAGACAGATGGCAAGAAAGCGCCATCGGGCGAGAAATCCAAGGATTTTTCGCTGCACGCGGTTTCCCAGGCGTTTGACGATGGTGGTCGGGTGACAGTGGCCCGCGAAACCAAGAATGGTCAACTAGGTTACCGTTACACAACTTATTCCCAATTTGATCATCACGGTAACCCGCAGCGCGCGGTGGTTATGTCGTCGACATCGGCGGACCCACACGACCGGACATCCGTGACGAAAATCGAGCTGCGGCTCTACTCCTATAGTTACTACGATGAAATTCGTTGACGAAGCCATAATCAAAGTTCAAGCCGGCGACGGCGGCAACGGGTGCATCAGCTTCCGTCGCGAAAAATTCATCCCCTTCGGCGGGCCTGACGGCGGCGACGGTGGCAGTGGTGGCTCGGTGTGGCTGGTCGCTGACGAAGGCCTCAACACGCTGATCGACTTCCGTCACCAGCGCTCGTTCAAGGCCGAGCGCGGCCAGAACGGCATGGGCAGCCAGATGTACGGCAAGGGCGGCGAAGACACCTACATTCGTGTGCCGGTCGGTACTGTCGTCATTAACGTCGATACTGACGAAACCATTGGTGACCTTACCCAGCATGGCCAGCGTCTGCTGGTGGCGCAGGGTGGTAAGGGTGGCCTGGGTAACATCCACTTCAAGAGCTCGGTGAATCGCGCGCCGCGTAAGTCGACGCCGGGTACGCCGGGCGACGTGCGCGAGCTGAAGTTGGAGCTGAAACTGTTGGCGGACGTTGGTTTGCTGGGTTTCCCCAATGCTGGCAAGTCCACCTTTATCCGCGCTGTGTCTGCCGCGACCCCACGCGTCGCGGATTACCCATTCACCACGTTGCACCCGAACCTGGGTGTGGTGAGTTTGGGTACGGACCAGAGCTTCGTCATTGCTGACATTCCTGGCCTTATCGAGGGTGCGGCGGACGGTGCAGGTCTCGGCATCCAGTTCCTGCGTCACGTGTCGCGCACGCGCTTGTTGCTGCATGTGGTCGATATTGCTCCCATCGATGGCTCCGACCCGGTGGAGCAGGTGCAGGCCATCGAGCAGGAGCTGGAGAAGTTCGATCCCGAACTGTTGGAGCGTCCCCGTTGGCTAGTCATGAACAAGGCTGACGTGCTGCCGGAAGATGAGCGTCAGGCGGTGGCAGAGGACATCGTGAAGCGACTGAGCTGGACGGGTCCTTGGTTCCTGGTCTCGGCGATTGGGCGTGAGAACACGATGCCGGTGTGCCAGAAGATTTGGCAGTTCCTGTTGGAGCAGCAGATGGCGCACGAGGAGCGTGCGGATATGGTGCCGGGGGATGTGCGGTTGAGGGGAGAGGGGCTCGCTGAGTAAGTGGGGCGCTCTGTTGTCTCAGCTTAAAAAGCGGCCATAAGGCCGCTTTTTTGTTTTGCTCCCTCTCCCCCTTGGGGAGAGGGTTGGGGTGAGGGGTCAATCTAGCCCCACCGTTTCATCTTTAGCCGTCACCCCGGCGTAGGCCGGGGTCCAGTTTCGTCAGTGGTCGGCTGTCGCTTCGTGCGTTATCGCGATCTGGCCGCTTACGCAGCGGGCGTTTCGATCGTCTGCCGACGCTCGAGTCACTTTTCTTTTGCTGGCCCAAAAGAAAAGTAACCCAAAGAAAATGGCCGTAAAGCCAACGCCCGCAGCATCACGATGGGATAAGCCCGAACGGGTGAGGAATCGTGTGGCTTGGCTACCTTCGCCTCTACACAGCGGGTACGCCGGAGCGCTTCGCAACGCGCCATGGCGAAGAGGACTTAAAGCAGGCTTCGCTACGCTTTCCTATCGCTGAGGCTAGGGAGAGAGGACGCTACGCTTCCCGACCGGTGGGGAGAACTCGACACCTAACGGCATGCCTTTCTCTTCTGTCTTGGCTTTAAGCACTTAGAGCAGGAGCAGCACGACCCGCCACGACGCGATGTGCAGCACCGCTGCACGAGCCGTCGGCCTTCGCTTTTGACCTTCGGGCCCCCTGTGCGGCGGTGAGGGGTGGACGATCAGGCCCGCAGGGGGATCGGCATGGATGCCGATTCCTTTTCGTCGGGGCAGGAGCCCCGTCGAAAAGCCCGGCCGCCCCTCACGGACTGGCCGGCATAGCCGGCCAGCGCCAAGCGGGGGTGCCTTTCTCTTTGGTTACTTTCTCTTGGGCAAGCAAGAGAAAGTGACTCGGCCTCCGGCAGGAGGTCGAAACGCCCGCCGCGTAGGCGGCCAGATCGCGGTAACACGACATCACGGCCAGACGCGCCGAGCGACAGAAAACCCATCACCTTCCGCCAGCCAACTTTTATCCCGCCCACAAAAAAGCCGGCTTTCGCCGGCCTTCATGCCAACCCGAAATTCAGTACGCGGAGCTGGCTTACGCCAGCTCGCGGATCTTCGCGTTGAGGCGGCTCTTATGGCGAGCAGCCTTGTTCTTGTGGATCAGGCCGCGGGCAGCGTAGCGGTCCATGACCGGCTGAGCGGCGGCAAAAGCCTCAACGGCGGCTGCCTTGTCCTTGGCCTCGATGGCCTTGACGACCTTCTTGAGGGCGGTGCGCACCATGGAACGGGCGCTGACGTTGCGCAGGCGGCGCTGCTCGGACTGGCGCGCGCGCTTCTTCGCGGACTTGATGTTGGCCAAGGTAGAACTCCGAAATGAATGCTGGGTTGGAAAAAGACTGGCAATTATGCGGTCAATGAGCCGCAGCGTCAACAGCTTAGCGTTGTCAAGGCATCCCGAAGGGCGCCGAGCCGCCGAATGGTCGGTCAAAGGTGAACCGAAGGCCCTGATTATGCCACGTATAAGCTGTCATCTTGCCACTCGGGGCTGTCACACTACGCGCCCTTTCGGCGCCGGGGCAGAGGGGCTAGGCGCGTCTCACCAGCAAAGGCACGTAAAGAGGCATGAAGTCTCCCAGCATGTTCCGTGGGCTGCTGTCCTTCAGCAGCATGACCATGATTTCGCGCGTACTCGGTCTGGTCCGGGACATGTCGATCAACGCCACGTTCGGCGCCAATGCGGCGACCGATGCCTTCTGGGTGGCGTTCCGCATTCCCAACTTCATGCGCAGGCTGTTCGCGGAGGGTTCGTTCTCCACCGCCTTCGTGCCGGTCTTCACGGAAGTGAAGGAGAAACGCCCGCACGAGGACCTCAAGCAGCTGATGGCGCGTGTGTCGGGCACGCTGGGTGGCGTGCTGCTGGTCATCACCGCATTGGGTGTCATCTTCGCGCCTCAAGTGGCAGCGTTGTTCTCGCAGGGTGCGGCTGATACCCCAGAGAAGTTCGCGCTTACCGCGCAGTTGCTCCGACTGACCTTTCCGTTCCTGCTGTTCGTATCGCTGACCGCGCTGTGCGGTGGTGCCCTCAACAGCTTCCATAAGTTCGCGCTACCGGCACTCACCCCGGTGATCCTCAACCTGTGCATGATCGGCGGCGCGCTGTGGCTGTCGAAGTTCGTGCATCCCCCGATCATGGCAATGGGCTGGGCAATCCTGGTGGCTGGCCTGCTGCAGTTGCTGTTCCAACTGCCGTCCTTGCGCGGGCTGGATCTGCTTACGCTGCCGCGCTGGGGTTGGAGTCATCCGGACGTGCGCCGCATCCTGACGCTGATGGTGCCGACGCTGTTCGGCTCCTCCATCGCGCAGATCAACCTGCTGCTGGACACGGTGATTGCGGCCTATCTGATGACGGGCTCGCAGAGTTGGTTGTCGCAGGCCGATCGCTTCCTTGAGTTGCCGTTGGGTCTATTCGGCGTCGCGCTGGGTACGGTGATCCTGCCGTCGCTGTCGCGTCATCACGTGACGACGGATAAGGAAGGTTTTTCCAAAGCGTTGGACTGGGGCCTGCGCACGACGCTGCTGATCGCCGTGCCCGCGATGTTCGCGCTGATGCTGTTGGCCCGGCCATTGGTGGCCACCTTGTTCCAGCATGGCCAGTTCACGCCGTTCGACACGCGTATGGCGACACTGTCGATCACCGCGTTGAGCTTCGGCTTGCCCGCGTTCGCGCTCGTGAAAGTGGCGCTGCCGGCGTTCTACTCACGCCAGGACACCAAGACGCCGGTGCGTGCTGGCGTGGCGTCGCTGGTGGCGAACATGGTGATGAACGTCATCTTCGTGGCTCTGCTTTACGTGCTGTGGGCGACGCCGGAACAACGGCAGCTGCCCTGGCTGGATGGCATTGCCGCTGTGCCGGGCCTGCATATGGCGCTGGGCATGGCGAGCGCCATTGCCAGCTACATCAACCTTGGTCTGTTGTGGCATTGGCTGCGTCGGGCCGGGGTGTACCAGCGCCAGCCCGGCTGGGCGCGCCACATGCTGCGCCTGGTCTTGTCGTGTGCGGTGATGGTGGTCGTGCTGCTGGCGGGCATGCACCTATGGCCGGATTGGACTGATGCGGATAAATGGACGCGCGTGTGGCGTCTGGCCGTGCTGGTCGTGGCGGGCGGTGGCGCCTATGTCGTCACGTTGTTCGCGGCCGGTTTCCGTTTGCGCGAACTACGCGGTGTCTGAGCCCGGCTCCGCGCCGAAACCCCGGGCGCGAGCCGTTATACTCGGCGGATGATGAGACTTTCCAGGGATGTCGCCGGTTCCACTCTGGCGCCCGGCGGCAGCGTAGTGGCCGTCGGCGCGTTCGATGGCCTGCATCGTGGTCACCAGGCCCTGCTTGCGCAGGTGCACGAGCGCGCGGCCGAGCTTGGGCTTACCCCCATTGTGGTGAGCTTCGAGCCGTTGCCGCGGGCTTTCTTTTCGCCTGAGCCGGTACCCCGGCTTTCCAGTGTCCGCGAGAAGCTGCGTGGGTTCGATGCGGCCGGCATGGAGCAGGTGCTCTTGCTCCGCTTCAACCGCGCCCTTACATCGATGTCGGCGGACGATTTCGTGAGCCGCGTATTGGTGGATCGCCTCCACGCACGCGAGGTTTGGGTTGGTGCGGATTTCCGCTTCGGCCACAAGCGCAGCGGCGACGTGGCGATGCTGGAGCGGGTAGGGCCGGAGTTCGGCTTCACCGCCCGCACCATGCCATCAGTCTTGTTGGATGGCGCGCGCGTTTCGGCCACGCGGGTCCGGATGCTCCTGTCGGCGGGTGAGTTCGCCGGTGCGGCGCCCTTGCTGGGTCGTCCGTTTGTGATCGACGGCAAAGTGGAATATGGCAAGCAACTGGGGCGCCAGCTCGGCTATCCCACCGCCAACATTCATTTGCGCGACCGCACAAGCCCGGTCCACGGTATTTTCGCCGTGCGCGTGGGCCTGGGCGAGAGCGAATGCAGTTGGCCGGGCGTGGCTAGCCTGGGTGTGCGGCCCACGGTGAACGAAGTGCCGGAGCCGCTGCTGGAGGTCCACCTGTTCGATTTCGAGGGCGATCTCTATGGCCAGCGCATGGCGGTGGAGTTCGTGGCGAAGCTGCGCGACGAGCAGAAATTCGACAACCTGGACGACTTGACCGTCCAGATGGCTAAAGACGCCCGTCAGGCCCGTGAGCTGCTGGGCATGAATCCGCGTCTCAGCGAGGCGTAACCGGCCCAAATCCGGTAACGTTGGCGCTTTCGCCGTAAGGGCTGAAGCGCCGGCCCTTTGGGCCACGGTGCCCATCGGGCGACACCCGTACCACTGAATCAGAGCGTCCCCAGGCAATGACCCAGGATTACAAGAACACCATCAACCTGCCGCAGACGGAATTTCCGATGCGCGGTGACCTGCCCAAGCGCGAACCCAAATGGCTTGCCGACTGGCAGCAGGTGAATCGTTACGCGCAGATCCAGGAGCGCGCAGCCGATCGTGACAAGGTGTTCGTGCTGCACGATGGCCCGCCTTACGCCAACGGCGTGATCCACCTGGGCCATGCCGTGAACAAGGTGCTCAAGGATGTGGTGGTGAAGTCGCGCCTGCTGGCCGGGTTCCGCGCACCCTACGTGCCGGGCTGGGACTGCCACGGTCTGCCGATTGAAGTCGCCGTAGAAAAGAAGTTCGGCCGCGTGGGCGACAAGCTCGACGCCGCCGCCTTCCGCCAGAAGTGCCGCGAGTACGCGCAGCAGCAGATCGACCTGCAGCGCACCGACTTCAAGCGCTTGGGCGTGCTGGGTGATTGGGAAAACCCCTATCGCACGATGGACTTCAAGTACGAAGCCGACATGGTCCGCGCCTTGGCGAAGATCGTCGGCAACGGTCACGTCGTGCGCGGCGCCAAGCCCGTGTACTGGTGTTTCGATTGCGGTTCGGCGCTGGCTGAGGCCGAGATCGAATACGCCGACAAAGTATCCCCGGCCGTCGACGTCGCCTATGACGCGGTCGATGCCAAGGCGCTTGCGCAAAAGTTCGGTGTGGATGCGGGTGACGCCATCGTCGCCATCCCCATCTGGACCACCACGCCGTGGACGCTGCCGGAAAGCCAGGCCGTGTCGCTGGGTGGCGAACTCGAATACGCCTTGATCGAAGGCCCGGCGCGCGATGGTCATCGCGTGCTGCTGGTGATCGCCAGCGCGCTGGTTGAGAAGGTGTCTCAGCGCTACGGTCTGGAAGGTGAATCGACGGTGCTCGGTCACGTCGCCGGTCAAGCGTTGGAAGGCGTGTTGCTCAAGCACCCGTTCTATACGCGCGAAGTGCCTGTGCTTATCGGTGATCACGTGTCCGCCGAAGACGGTACCGGCGCGGTGCACACCTCGCCCGATCACGGCGTGGAAGACTTCATCGTCTCGCGCAAGTACGGCATCGACACGCTCAATTACACCGAAGCGCGCGGTACCTATCGCGCCGATACGCCCGCCGCGCTCGATGGCACGGTCATCGCCGGCAAGCATCTGTGGAAGGCTAACGACGAGATCGTCGAGCTGCTGCGTCGTCGCGGTGTGCTGCTGGCCTTCGCCAAGATTGAACACAGCTACCCGCATTGCTGGCGTCACAAAACGCCGGTGATCTTCCGCACCACGCCGCAGTGGTTCATCAGCATGGAGAAGGAAGGTCTGTCCAAGACCGCGCTCGATGCCATTAAGCAGGTGCGCTGGGTTCCGTCGTGGGGCGAAGAGCGCATCGCCGGCATGGTGGGCGACCGTCCTGATTGGTGCATCTCGCGGCAGCGCACCTGGGGCGTACCGATCGCGCTCTTCATCCACAAGGGTACGCAGGAGCCGCACCCGGATTCCGTCGCGCTGCTGGAGCAAGTAGCCAAGCGCGTGGAGCAGGGTGGCATTGATGCGTGGTACTCGCTGGATGCCGCCGAACTGCTGGGTGATCAGGCGAAGGACTACGAAAAAGTCCTCGACGTGCTCGACGTGTGGTTCGATTCCGGCGTCAGTCACTTCGCCGTGGTGGGGCAGCGTCCCGAACTGCAGCAAGGCAAGGCGTCGAGCTACAAGGTGATGTATCTGGAAGGCTCGGATCAGCATCGCGGTTGGTTCCAATCCTCGCTGCTCACCTCGTCGGCCATGTTCGCCAAGGCGCCGTACAACGACGTGCTCACCCATGGCTTCACCGTGGATGCGCAGGGCCGCAAGATGTCCAAGTCGCTGGGCAACGGCATCGAGCCGCAGGACATCATGAAGAACCTGGGCGCGGACATCCTGCGCCTGTGGATCTGCTCCACGGACTACCGCAACGAGATGTCGCTGTCGGACGAGATCCTCAAGCGCGTTTCCGACACGTACCGCCGTATCCGCAATACCGCGCGCTTCCTGCTCGGTAACCTGGATGGCTTCGACCCCGCCAAGCACCTGGTGCCGGTGGAACAGAGCCTCTTGCTCGACCAGTGGGCCGTGCAGCAGGCGTACGACACGCAGCAGGCCGTGATGGCGGCTTACGATCGCTACGACTTCCCGGAAATCGTTCAGCGCGTGCAGAACTTCTGCACCAACGAGCTCGGTGCGTTGTATCTCGACATCACCAAGGATCGTCTCTACACGATGCCGACCGAAAGCCACGGTCGCCGCAGCGCGCAGAGCGCGATGTACCGCATCGCCGAGGCACTCGTGCGCTGGTTGGCGCCGGTGCTCACGTTTACCGCGGAAGAGATCTGGCAGAACATGCCTGCTACGAGCGGGCCGGACGAGCGTAGCGAAAGCGTGCTGTTCGAAACCTGGTACGAAGGTCTGGCGTCGACACAGGGTTCGCCGGAACAGCGCCGCTACTGGTCCGACCTGCTGGCCATCCGCGATACCGCGTCGCGCGTGCTCGAAGGCATGCGCAAGGGCGAGCAGATCGGCGCCTCGCTGGAAGCGAAGCTGGCGATCCATGCTGACCCTGCCATTGTTTCGCGCTACCAGCCGGTGGCATCCGAGCTGCGCTTCTTCTTCATCACTTCCGATGTGCGTCTCGACTTGGCGGGTGGCCAGTCGGCGGACGCGGTGCTCACGGAGCTGGAAGGTGCGGACGTGTGGGTCTCGGCCACGGTCAGTGACGCCGCCAAGTGCGTGCGCTGCTGGCATCGCCGCGACGATGTCGGTACGCATGCGAACCATCCGGAGCTGTGCGATCGCTGCATCAGCAATGTGGATGGTCCGGGTGAGGATCGTCGCTGGTTCTAAGGCAGATCAGTTGCTGGAGCGGCGTGCTTTTGCTTCCTCTCCCCTACGGGGAGAGGATTGAGGTGAGAGGCGGGTGCTCGCGGCAGAGCTTCTAAAGAGCAGACGTCGCTTCGCTTCAATCCCACCGCAAGATTGACCCCTCACCCCAACCCTCTCCCCGAAGGGGAGAGGGAGTAAACGGCTCGCTAGATTGATACCCATGAAACCCAAACCCAACGCCCTCTCCTGGCTCGTGCTCTCCGCCGTCGTCATCGTGCTCGACCAGTTGAGCAAATGGTGGGCGCTCGCCGCGCTGCAGCCCGCAGGTACGCCACATCCGGTAATCCCGGGTTTCCTCAACTGGACCTTGGCCTTCAACAAGGGCGCTGCCTTCAGCTTCCTTGCCGCGGGTGATGGCTGGCAGCGCTGGTTCTTCGTGGCACTTGCGGTGGTAATCAGTGGCGTGCTGGTGACGTGGTTGTCGCGCACGCCGCGTGCCGACTGGAAGACCGCATTGCCCGTGAGCCTGATCGTAGGCGGTGCACTGGGTAACCTTATCGATCGCTTGCATGCCTCGCAGGTCACCGACTTCATTCATGTCTACTTCCGCGAGTGGAACTACCCGGTGTTCAATCTCGCCGACTGTGGGATCACCGTAGGCGCCGTAGCGCTGGTGGTTTTCGGCCTGTTTCAGGGCAAATCCAAGGTCTGAACACACCCTCACGTACGGCTGCACCGGCCGTGCGATAATCCGGCCCTGTCAGTCGACCCGATAGATCCGGAGCTTCCGTGGACATTCTGCTCGCCAATCCCCGTGGTTTTTGCGCAGGCGTAGATCGCGCAATCGCCATCGTCGAGCGTGCGCTCGAATCCTACGGCGCACCCATCTACGTGCGGCACGAGGTGGTGCACAACCGCTACGTGGTCGACAAGCTGCGCAACGACGGTGCTGTATTCGTCGAAGAGCTGCACGAGGTACCTGATGGCGCGACTGTCATCTTCAGCGCCCATGGCGTTTCCAAGGCCGTGCGTGAAGAAGCCGAGCAGCGCGGCCTGAAAGTATTCGACGCCACCTGTCCGCTGGTAACCAAGGTGCATATGGAAGTGGCGCGCCTGGGCCGCACTGGTCGTAGCGTGGTGCTGATCGGCCATGCTGGCCATCCGGAAGTGGAAGGCACCATGGGGCAGTGGAATCCCGCCAATCAAGGCGAGATCCTGCTGGTGGAATCGGTGGAAGACGTCGCCGCACTGGCACCCAAGTTCCCGCACCAGTTGTCCTACGTCACGCAGACCACGCTGTCAGTGGACGACACCAAGGCCATTATCGAAGCGCTGCGCACCAAGTTCACCGACATCGAAAGCCCGCGCAAGGACGACATCTGCTACGCCACGCAGAACCGCCAGGACGCCGTGCGTCGCCTCGCGAGTGCCGTCGACCTGATGCTGGTGGTCGGCTCGGTCAACAGCTCCAACTCCAATCGCTTGCGTGAGCTGGCGGAGAAGGAGGGTGTGCGCGCCTTCCTCATTGACGGCGCCGAACACATCGAGCGCAGCTGGCTGGATGGGGTTGCCCGCATTGGCCTCACCGCCGGTGCCTCCGCGCCGGAGAAGCTGGTGCGTGACGTCATCGCGCGTCTGCAATCGTGGGGTGCGGGTGCCGTGCGCGAACTCGACGGTGAGCCGGAGACGATCACCTTCGCGTTGCCCAAGGAGCTGCGTCTCGCGGGTGGCGTGTCGGCCACTATCTGACCGGCAACGTCTTGCGCGGTTTCGCTCCGCTACGTAGAATTGGCGGTTCAATGCCGGAATAGCTCAGTTGGTAGAGCGGCGCATTCGTAATGCGTAGGTCGTAGGTTCGATTCCTATTTCCGGCACCAGCAAAATCAAAGGCTTGCGTAGGTTTTTCCTCGCAGGCCTTTTTTGTGTCCGCATTTTCCAATGCCTTAGTCCTTTCTCTGGCTTTTGCGCGAGCCGGCTTCCGTCGGCCCTTGATTCGTAAGAAAATATTTAAAGATCTTACGAATGCTGCCGAAAAGCAGATGTGGCTTTTCAGCTTGGTCCCAAACTGGGGGACTGCGCACCCATAGCCTTTTCGTCGCTACCAGGCCTTTTGATCGGGCTTCCTTCGCTTAGCGGGAGCCCATGAGCCTGATGGCACCGAATTCACGCGGCCACGCTACATGGTCGCGCGGGTGCTGGCACGCCCCTTCAATGGTCTGGACGGGTAGCGATGTGGTCGCTGCTTGCGTGTATCTGCAGTGAAAGGAATAGGTTGTGCTTCAAGGACGAAAGAGGGCGCCCGCGTGGCGTCCATGGCTGACGTGCATGGGTTTGTGCCTGCCAATGGCATCCGCCATGGCGCAGGTAGCCGATACGGCGACACAGGAAATACTGCGCCAGCAGGAACGCGAGCGTGCATTGCGCGAGCAGCAGGCATCGCGCCCCGACGTGCGCTTGCCCGCGCCAGAGCAGGCCGTCGAGGATCGCATCCCCTCCAACGAAACGCCGTGCTTTGCCATCCAGCACATCCGCCTGGATGGCGATGACGCATTGCAGTTTCAGTGGGCGCTGAAGGCGGCCGACACATCGCACGATCCCGCCATCGGTCGATGCCTGGGCACGCAGGGCATTAACGTCGTGATGAAGCGCGTCCAGAACGCCATCGTTGCGCGTGGCTATGTCACCACGCGTGTACTCGCCAAACCGCAGGATCTGCACAGTGGTGTGTTGACCCTCACCGTCGTTCCGGGTCGCATTCGCGCCATTCGCTTTGCGCCGGGTGTGGACGTGCGTGCCACCTCGTGGCGCGACGCATTGCCTGCTCGCCCTGGTGACCTGCTTAATCTGCGCGACATCGAACAGGCGCTGGAAAACTTCAAGCGCGTCCCCACCGCGGATGCCGACATCAAGATTGCTCCCGCCGACGGTGACGCGCAGGCCGGCGAAAGCGATCTCCTGATCGAGTGGAAACAATCGTCGCCTATGCGGCTTACGTTCTCGCTCGACGACTCAGGCAGCCAGGCGACCGGAAAACTCCAGGGCGGTGCTACTTTGTCGCTGGACAATCTGCTGACGTGGAACGACCTGTTCTACGCCAACCTGGGGCAGGACGTGCTGGACGGCAACCGCAAGGGCACGCACAGCTACACCGTGCACTACGACGTCCCGTATGGCTACTGGCAATTAGGCGCTACCGCCAGCAGCTACACCTATCACCAGACAGTCGCCGGTTACGAGCAGAACTACGTTTACAGCGGCACCAGCCACAACGCTGATGTGCGACTGAGCCGCCTGCTGTATCGCAACGCTACGCTCAAGTGGGGCGCGTATGTGCGTGCGTGGGAGCGCGACTCCAACAACTTCGTCGATGACACCGAAGTGCTGGTGCAACGTCGTCGCCAAGGTGGCTGGGAAGCCGGCTTCACCTACAAGCAGTTCATCGGCGCGGCCACGCTGGATGCCAACGCTGCCTATCGTCGCGGCACCGGCGCCTTCAATGCCTTGCACGCGCCAGAAGAAGCCTTTGGTGAAGGCACCTCGCGCACCAGGCTCATCACGGCCGATGCAACCCTCACCGCGCCATTCCAGCTTGGCACCCAGCGCTTCCGTTACATCGGCAGCTGGCGCGCGCAATGGAATAAGACCCCCTTGGTGCCGCAAGACCGCTTCGCTATCGGCGGCCGCTACACGGTGCGTGGTTTCGACGGCGAACTGTCGCTCACCGGCGATCGCGGCTGGCTGTTCCGCAATGACCTGGGTTGGAGCGTGGGCAGTGGCATGGAGCTATATCTGGGTGCGGATGTCGGCCATGTGAGCGGCCCGCCCACGCAGTGGGAATTGGGTCAGACATTGGCGGGTGGCGTGTTTGGCCTGCGTGGTGGCTGGCGAGGCTGGGCGTGGGACGCCTTTGTCGGCGCACCCATCAGCAAGCCGCGTGGTTTCCAGACCGACAACCCATCCACCGGTTTCACCCTTAGCTGGTCGTACTAATCCAGCGCCTGTGTCGTTTGTTTGCCTGACAGGGAAAGTCCATGAACAAGCATCTGTATCGCATCGTCTTCAACCACGCGCTGGGTGTATTCCAGGTGGTATCAGAGTTGGTTCGCCGGCCGGGCCAGGGTGCATCCCTTGGCGACGGCGTCGTGGCGGCAAACGTGCGTCCTGTCAGCCTGGGCTTGTGGGTTGCTTTTGGCTGGATTGGTCTAGCCTCTGTGGCAAGCGCACAGATCGCAGGCGACGCGCAGGCGCCGGGCAACCAACGCCCCACCGTTATGGCCGCGCCCAACAACGCGCCGCTGATCAACATTCAAACGCCCAGTGCTGCGGGTGTATCGCGCAACACCTATAACCGCTTCGATGTCGGCAACGAAGGTGCGGTGCTCAACAACTCGCGTACCAACACGCAGACACAGTTGGCGGGCACGGTATCCGGCAACCCCTGGCTCGCCACGGGCACGGCCAAGGTGATTCTCAATGAAGTCACCGGTCCGAACCCCAGTCAGTTGAACGGCTATATCGAAGTGGCCGGCGATCGCGCGCAAGTAGTCATCGCTAACCCCTCTGGCATCGCGTGCGATGGTTGCGGCTTCATCAATGCCAACCGCGTGACCCTGACCACGGGTGTGCCCGTGCTCAATGGCGGCTCACTGGATGGCTACCGCGTCACCAGCGGAACCATCCAGATCAACGGCAAAGGCATGGATGCCAGCCGCGCTGACTACGCCGACATCATTGCGCGCGCCGTGCAGGTCAATGGCGGCATCTGGGCACCGCAGCTACAGGTCACCACAGGCGCCAACCAGGTAACCGCTGATCAATCGCAAGTCAGCGCCACTAGCCCCGATGGCAACAAGCCCGCCTTTGCGCTGGACGTCAGCGCGCTGGGCGGCATGTATGCGAACAAGATCGCCCTGCTGGGCACCGAACACGGCCTGGGCGTTCGCAATGCCGGCAACATCGGCGCACAGGCTGGCGAGCTGACCGTAACCGTTGACGGCCGGCTGGAGAACACCGGCTCGCTGCAATCGCAGGCCAACACGCAGATCGCCGCCAGCGGCGGTGTCGCCAACGCGGGCACTATCAGTGCAACGCGTGAACTGGCCATCGCCACCACGCAGGATGTGGACAACAGCGGCGGCACCTTGAATGCAGCGCGTATCGCCGTCGATGCGGCTTCGATGCGCAATGCTGGCGGCACCATCGCGCAAACTAGCGCACAGGCCATCGCCATGCAGGTTGGCGCGCTTTCCAATCGCAACGGTGGTCGCATTGGCACCACCCAAGGTGGCCTAGTACCGGAGGTCGAGGCTGGCAATGGCGGGTCCTCTGGCGCGCCCGGTGCGTCGACCGGCAACAGCGGCGCTTCAACGGGCAGCGGCGGTGGTGATGTCGCTTCGGGCGGTAACGACTCGGTCGTGACACCGGTCGCGCCGCTGGCCGATGGCGCACTGCGTATCACGGGCCTGCTCGACAACGACGGTGGCCGCATCACGGCAGCTTCCGGCTTCGATCTGACCACGGCTAATGGCATCACCAACGATGGTGGTCAGCTCGCCTTGCGCCAGCTTACGCTAGCTGGCGGTGACTTGAGCAACCGCCATGGTGTGCTGTCTGTCGACAGGGCATCCAACGTGCACGCTGCACAAGTCATCAACGATGGTGGCCAGCTGACGTTTGCCAAGGCACTGACCTTCGACGCGCAGGGTCTGTCCAACCGCAGCGGCAAGTTCCTGATGGCGGACCCTGCAGCCATGAGGTTCACGGTTGCCGGTGTGTTGGACAATACCGGTGGCACGCTGGCGAGTAACGCCTCGCAATTCACCTTGAGAAGCGGCGCCCTCATCAACGAAAACGGCGTCATCAACCACGCGGGTACGGACGGTTTTTCGTTACAGACGGGTACGTGGCAAGGGGCAGGCGGCACGGTCACCACGGCGGGCGCGGCGAGCATCGGTGCGGGCAACGTCGATCACCAGAATGCGGTGCTGAGCGCAACGCAGCTCACTCTCCGTGCCGTCAATCTCGACAACCGAGGCGGCACCATCGCGTCCTCGGGTGATCAGACGAACATGCTGAGCGTGGTTGGTGCGCTGGACAATGGCAACGGCGGCACGATCCGAAGCAATAGTGATCTCTTCATCTCGGCGGAAACCTTCGGCAACGCCGGCGGAACGCTGCAACATGCCGGGCAGGGCGCGCTAGGCATCTACGCGATCACGCTTAACGGTAACGGCGGCACCATCGCGAGCAACGGCAACCTCAGCGTGCTTGGTGGCGCAATCAATCTTGCCAACGGCACCACTTACGCACAGTCCGTTACGCTGGATGCGGATTCGCTGACTACGGCCGGTGGCAAACTCACTGCGTTGGCCGGCGCACCAATGAACCTGTTGGTGCGTGGTTTGTTCGACAACACGCACGGTATCGTTGAGACCAATGGTGCGTTGCAGCTCCAAGCTGGGGCGCTCACCAATACCGACGGACACATGACGGCCGCCGGTGTTGACGCGTCGGATGTCGCGATTGTCGATGTGTTGGACAACACGCGCGGCGAACTCGCCACCATGGGTGCAACCACCATTCGTGGCGGGTCCATCGTTAACCAGGGCGGCACCCTGCAGACTGGCGGCGGCGCCGCGTTGACAGTTACGGCTAGCGACGTACTCGACAATAGCCAGCACGGCACGCTTGCCAGCAATGGTGACCTCACCCTTTCCGCATCCACGCTCGACAACACGCTTGGCACCATCGCGCATGCGGGTAGCGGCTTGCTCACCGTTCAGGCGAATACCCTCAAAGGGCAGGGTGGCAGCATCGGTAGCAATGGCAGCCTCGTACTCACGGGTGGCGCGCTCGATCTGCGCGGCGGCGTCACCGAGGCACAAGCCTTAAGCGTCAACGCCGAATCGCTCAACCTTGCCCAGGGCAAACTCACCGTTCTGGGCGGTACGCCGCTACGCTTCAACGTGCGTGGCCAGATGGACAACACCGGCGGCGAGGTAACCACCAACGGCGCATTGCAGCTCAACGCGGGATCGCTTGCCAACGTCGGCGGCAAGTTCGTCGTCATCGGTGTCGGTGCCACGGATATCACTATCGCCAACGTATTCGACAACACGCGCGGCGAACTGACGGCGATGGGCGCCACCACGGTTCACGGCAACACCGTCATCAACCAAGCCGGCGTCATTCAAGTGGGGGGCGACTCCACGCTTTCCGTCACCGTAGACGGCCTGCTCGACAACAGCGCCAAAGGCACACTTACCTCCACAGGTGATCTGCATGTCACGGCGGCAACGCTCGACAACACAGCGGGCGCCATCCAGCACGCCGGCCAGGGTGTGGTTGCCATCACTGCCAACACCCTCAACGGTCAAGGCGGCACCATCGCCAGCAACGGCGCGCTTACGCTCACCGGCGGTGCTATCAACCTGAGTAGTGGCGCCACTCAAGCAAAGGCGATCACCGTTGAAGCAGACTCGCTCAACACCACGGCCGGAGCAACGCTACAAGCGCTGGGTGGAGATCCGCTGACACTGCATGTGCGCAACACGCTGGACAACAGTGGCGGCAAGGTCATCACCAATGGCGCGCTGGCGATCAGCGCCGGCTCGCTACTCAATCGGGGCGGTACGCTCGCGGCGGCGGGCATGGGCGCCTCCGATCTACGTGTCGTCGGCCTGTTCGACAATAGCGATGGCCTGTTAGCAACAGCAGGCGCCACGACGGTACACGCCGGCTCACTCGACAACACGGCCGGCACCGTGCAGGCGGCTGCCAGCGATGTGTTGACGCTCACCACAGATGGCGCGCTCGTCAACGATCAGGGCAAGCTGGTCACCAATGGCGCGCTATCCCTTAGTGCAGGTAGCGTCAGCAACCATAGTGGCACCCTGCAGGCCAAGGAAAATATCAGCGTAAACGTCACCGGTACGCTGGACAACAACGGCGGCACGCTGGTCGCCGGTGGCAACCTTGATGTCAACGCCCGGTCGCTGCTCAATCGTGGCGTACTTTCGCTCGACGCGGCGAACGCCGCCGCAGGCCTCTACGGCCAGCGCGTCACGCTTGATGCTGACAACCTGGACAACACGCAAGGCCACGTGCAGGCCGCCAGCGACCTGGCGATCACCGGGACCACACTCAACAACACAGGTGGCGTACTCGACGGCACCGGTTCGGTCCGCGTCACTGGCGACGCCGTCGACAACACCGGCGGCCAGCTGATCCAGCGCGGGGATGGCGGCACGCTGACTATCCAGGCGAATCAGGCGCTGACCAACAAGGCCGGTGGCCTCGTCGGTGCGGAAGGCGCGGCCAATATCAACGCAGGCAGCATCGATAACAGCGGCGGCACCCTCTTTGCGCAGCATGATCTCGGCGTGAGCAGCAACGGTGCCTTGCTCAACCGCGATGGTGGGCAGGTGCAGACCCATGGCGCGTTGACACTCAATGCCCGCAGTACCCTGGACAACAGCGCTGGCCATATCGACGCCGCCGGTACCGCCAACCTGAGTGCGGGCACCATCGGCAATGCTGGCGGACAGATCCTTGCTGGCAACAGCAGCAACCCCGATGCTGGCCTCACCGTGACCTCGGCCAGCAGCATCGACAACCGTGGCGGTACGGTCGGCAATCGTGGCGGCGACGTCACGTTGAGTGCAGCGCGTCTCGACAACAGCGCGGGTGGCACCCTGGTAGCGCAGCGTGACCTGGCCCTCAATAGCGTTGGCACGCTCAACAACGCAGGTGGCACGACCTACGCGACACGCGACCTTCGCTACCAGAACGGCAACGCCACCTTGGATAACACCGGCGGCACATGGGGTGCGGGCGGCACGGCGTGGCTTACGCTAGGCACACTCACCAACACGTCGGGCCACGTGCAGGCCGACACGCTGTGGCTCACCACACCTGTGCTCAACAACGGCAGCGGTGACATCAGCGCCAATGCCTTGCACGCGACGCTGACTGCGTTGAATGGAGTGGGCACCCTTCGCGGCGCCAGCGTGTTGGACGCCCATATCCTGGGTGACTACACCCTGGCCGCCGGACAACAATGGCAAAGCGACGGCACGCTGTCCCTCGCCGTCGACGGCACTCTGACCAACCAAGGCACCTTGCAGACGCAAGGCACGTTGAACGTCACCGCCGCCAACTTGATCAATCAGGGCACCATCAACGCCAGCAACGGCAGCGGCTCCGCCAATGCCACCGTGTCCGCTGGTGGGCAGATCGACAACCGCGCCGGTGCCTCCATCGAAGGCGACACGCTCACCCTCAACGCTTGGGACGTCACCAACACCAGTAGTCGGGGTATCACCGGTGACGTGGTGCGCATCAACGCCAACACCCTGACCAACGGGCGCGACCTGGGCACCGGCGATGCAGCCGTGGCCTACGGCGAGGGTTTCATTGGTGCGTCGCAAAAGCTCGACCTCCGCATTGCCCAGCGCGTGGCCAATCTCGACGGCGACATCTACAGCGGTGGCGATCTCACCATCGCCGGTCGCGCGGATGGCGCGCGCGTGGCCGCGCTGGACAACGTCTCCGGCCGTATCCAGGCGGAGGGCAATGGCAGCATCGCCGCCGATGTCATCAACAACCGCCGCCGTGTTGTGGAAACCGTGCAGTACACGCTCAGTGCGGATGAGCAGTACGCGCTCAGTTCCGAGCGGGCTTACGACAATGCGCTGACGCAGGCAGAACTGCAGCGCATGTCGGATCTGTACGCCAAGAACAATGGCAGCAACGGCCTCACCATCGCCGAACGCCAGGAGCTGATTTCCTATGTCCATCGACAGGGCTATGTACATGTAGATCAGGTGGACGACACGGCGTTGGCCGCCATGAACGCCGTGATCAATCAGGACGCCATCCAGAATCACGGCCATCAGGGTGCTTACATTGTCGTCGGTTCCGGCGGCAACCCGGGCGCAGAATTCAAGCAGATCGACACCTACCTCACGGGCACACGCGTCACGCGCGCAAGCGCCGACAGTCAGATCCTTACCGGCGGCAATCTCGCCATTGATCTGGGTACGCACCTGACCAACTTTGCCTCCACCATGGCTGCCACCGGTGACCTGAGCATCAACGGCCAGCATGGCGATCCCACTACCGATGCGCGCGTCGAAAACATTGCCGTGCTCGGTCAGTACACGTTGCAGCGCGAGACCGACATTCTGTCGCTCTCCGCCTTGCCCGTTCACTACTGGGACAAGGGCGGCAAGACCGGTGAAACGCACGCGGATTTCTTCACCAAGCTTGGCACCGAAAACATCACCGCTGCCGGCCCGGTACTGCTCGCCAGCACCATCACGGGCCGTCACGTCTCCATCAGTGGCCATGACATCACCAATACTGGCGTTGCCGCCAGCGGCGGCATCACCACCTGGAACGGCGATGGCCTCAGTGGCCCGGGTAGCGTTTCGCTGGGCTCCACCACAAAAGTACAGACGGGTGGCGCCAGCGGTGTCAGTGGAGCGCAGGGCCAGGCCGTCGACGGCGTCGGCCATGTCCATGGTGGCCAGAGCAGCGGAGTGGGCAACGCCGGCACGGTAAGTGGCAGCGGCGCACAGGTGGTCGGCAGCGCCCAAGAGCCGCTTCCCGGGCTTGTGGCCCCCACCAGCGGCAAATACACCCAGAACGGTGACCCTGGTGCACCGTTCCTTGTCACCACCACGCCGCGTTTCGCGAAAGGGCCGGTGACCAGTTCCGACTATCTGCTGCGTGCCCTGGGGCAAGACCCCGACAACATCCATAAGCGCCTGGGTGACGGTTACCTCGAGCAAAACCTCGTACTCGATCAACTGCTGCAACTCACCGGCCGCCGCGCGCTCAATGGCGACGATGGCCTGGCCCAGTATCAAGCCCTGATGGATGGTGCGGTGGCCGAAGCGGCCCGCCAAGGCCTGCAATTGGGCGCGCCGCTCACCACCGCGCAGATCAACGCACTGTCCTCCGACATCGTGTGGCTGGTGGATCAGGTGGTCGACGGCCAGCACGTACTGGTGCCCGTGGTTTACCTCAGCAAGAACACGGCCGATCGTCTACGCTCGGACGGCGCGCTGATCGCTGGTGACAACGTCGACATCAAGGCCAGCGGCACCGTGCGCAACGACGGCACCATCACCGGCACGCAGAGCATGAACCTGAGTGCCGATACGCTGATCAACCGTGGCACCCTCAACGCGGGTGACCGCCTCGCTATCACTACCCAGAACGACACCATCAACAACGGCACGTTGAAAGCCAACGCAATAGGCATCGTGGCCGGTGGCAGCGTGGTCAACGCGCCCACGTTCGATGGCCTTGCCGCTCACGGCGGCACCATCACAGCGGGCACGGGCGGTGCACAGATCGTCGCCGTCAACGACGTGATCAATCAGGGCAAGATCAGCAGCCAAGGCAGTGCCGCCATCGTCGCCGGCCGCGACTACGTGCAGAACGCCGCGACGTCCGCCATCGGCTCACACGCCGCTGCTGGGAGCCTCAGCACCGGCGGCAATGCCACCGTCATCGCCGGGCGCGACGCGATCTTCGACCAGAGCACCGTAAACGCGGGCCAGGTTGCCGTGATCAACGCCGGCCGCGATGCCCACTTCACCGCAGCCACCGTCAGCGGTGGCACCGGTGTGGGTGTCGTGGCCGGTCGCGACATCATCAGCGACACCGTGACCAGCAGCACCACGACGGCCTCGTTCGACAAGCAAGGCAAAAACGTCACCAAAACCGAAACCACCGAAACCAGCACCAAGGGCAGCACCTTCCAATCCGGTGGCAGCATCAGCATGCAGGCGGGGCGTGACCTTGACCTCACCGCTGCCACCGTCGACGCGGGTGGTGCAGTGGGCCTGAGTGCCGGCCGCGATATCAACCTCGGCGCAGCCCAAAACACCCATACCGAAACCCAGGACATCACCAGCAAGCACGGCAACACCCGCACCGACACGCATCGTGACGTGCAGGACACCGCGATGGTCGGCACCACCATCAGCGGCAAGCAAGGCGTGGTAATGACGGCCGGCCAGGACATCAATGCGCTCGCCGCCAACATCGCCAGTAGCGATGGTGCGGTTGTTCTGCATGCCGATCGCGACATCAACCTGCTCGCAGGTCAGAACACCCATAGCGAAACAGTCGATACGAAAACCACCAAGACGGGTTTCTTGAACAAGAAAGAGACCACCACGCACGATGCGACCTATGACGCCACCGCCGTGGGCACCACCATCAGCGGCAAGGGCGGCATCGCGCTGGACGCAGGCCGCAACGTACTCGGCATCGGCACCACGCTTGAAAGCAGTGCAGGCGGTATCGCCGTTACGGCGGGCGACCAGGTAGCCTTCCTTGCCGCTTCCGATACGCATAGCACCGAGCACAGCGAAAAAGTACGCCGCTCCGGCGTTGAATGGGTACCCAACCCCAAACAGGGCACGCAGAAGAAAACCACCACGACCGAACAGGTCACTGCAGTCGGTAGCACACTCGATGCGGCTGGCCCCATCGTTGTGGTGAGCGGCGGTGATCAAACCTGGCAGGCCGCGAACATCAAGAGCGACACTGGTACGGCACTGGTCAGCGGTGGCGCTATCAACTTCGTTACCGCCACCAACAGCGACACCTACCAGCGTGACTCCAGCAAACACAACGTGGCCTATCAGGCGCAGGATCACCGTCTGCGTGTGGATACCACGGAGCAACAGACGTCCATCACCGGTCCGGTGACCATGGCGGCAGCCAATGGCATCAACGTAGCCATCGGTCAGCGTGCCGGAGAAACTCAAGCCGAAGCCATCGCACGATCTGCCGAGGCCAATCCGTCGTCGGCATGGATCTATGCTTTGCAAGACAATCCCCGTGTCACGTGGCAAAGCGTCGATGAAAAGCACATCGATGAGCATCAACACCAGGAAGGTGTGACCAAGGCGGCGGCAACGGTTATCACCGTGGTAGTGAGCTACTTCACGGCAGGCGCGGCGAGCTCATGGATCGGCAGCACGCTGGGTTCCAGCGGAGGCACTTTCGCAGCCGCCACCGCCACCACCTCAGCTGGTATGGGTAACGCCATCCTCACCGGTGCAGTTACAGGAGCCGCCGCGGGTGGTGCCAGTGCGGGTGCGCAGGGCTACAACGTCGGCCAAGGTATGTGGCAGGGCCTCTACACCGGCGCTGTCAGCGGCGGGCTGTTCCACGCCGCCGGCCAAATGACGACGGCTGAGTCCGCTGGTGGCTGGGCGGATGCAACCTATAAAGCCGGAAGCTTGGAAAAAGTGGCTGCGCATATGGCAGCGGGCGGCATCAATAGCGGCCTCATGGGTGGCAACGTGTGGAACGGAGTGCTCAGCGGTGGTTTCTCCGAATGGAGTAGCCCTTACGTTGACGGCATGAATGGCACGTGGGCCCAAACGATGGGGCATGCCGGTACCGGTGCGATAGCGTCCTGGCTTTCGGGTGGTGATGTGGGTCAAGGGGCGCTGAATGGCGCAGCGGGGTACTTGTTCAACCGCATGATGTCGCCTCAGGAAAACGCTGCCGTTGAAAAGCTGAGCGCAGACGGCATGGACCGTGCGAAAGCTCAAGCCGTGGCCTGCAATGAAACGAAATGCTGGAGTGGCAGCGACCTTGGTGTGATGAGTGGTTACACCAAGGATCAGATGGATGCGGTCTTAAAAGCGATGAGCCCGGAGGAATATCAAAGCACGCTGGCGCAACTGAAACAGGCGGCGCCAGGGCAGTTCAACTACTCCTTGATCGACGGGTTCCGTGATGGATGGACAGACAACGGCATAGGCACGCGACTGGCGGGGACGCTGCAATGGCTTGGTGGTGGCATACAAGCAGGAGGTGCGCTGGCTTCCATGCCGCTCGCTTGTACCACTGGTATCGCGTGTGGCGCAGCTATCTACTTGTGGACTAGCGGCTGGGACAATGCCTTTGCCGGCGCATACGCCATGAACAATGGCGTTCCGGCTTATACCTGGGGTGGTCAGGCACTTCAGTATGCAGGGTTGTCGCCAGGGACTGCGGAGTTGGTGTACGGCGGTACGCAGCTTGCGCCCATGGCATTGGAGGCGTATGCGACGAACAGAGCAGTCAATGCCTGGATTCAAGCAAATGCCGATACGCGCGCATACAACTCGGCTTATACCAGTACGCAAAATGCGTTGACTCAGCAGGTTAGCGACCTGCGAGCATTGTTGCCTGGCAGGATGCAGGGCAGTGGAAATATGGGGGTCGCGCAGATTGATATTACCGGTGTCCAGTCCACGATGGCCGCATATAGTGGTTTGAATGATGTAACGGCCGCCCAGCAGGCATCCGGCTTAGTAGGCAAAGTTTCAGAGACTTTCACCAGCTCAACCGTGCCTCTCGCTAACGGCTACCCATTACTTCGTGACGTGGATTCTGAAGCTAAGATTCTGAACAACGTAGCGTTGCAGTTAGGAGAAAATACATCGGCAAGGGGGACGATAAATCTGCTTACTGAAAGAGCACCATGCGACAGCTGTTCCAGTGTGATTCAGCAATTTCAGGCGAAGTATCCAAATATAAAGATAAATGTGTACGATAACGGCGGAAAGATTATTTCACCCGCAAACAGGGGTAATTAAGTTATGGAAGGTAAAGGGGTGGTTGCGCCTTATTCCACGATTAAGGATTGGGTGCTTCAGTGCTACTTCGATGGCTGTCGAGATCTGGCCTTAAGAGAGGGTAGAAGTCATGCCGAAGTTTTGGGCTATGTGACTTATCAGTTCGAGAACTCGTTCGAGACTCCAGCTGAGAACGTTATGTGCTGGCTTGCACAGCTGGTTCTATCCGGGGGTTGGAATCCGGACGCAGAGGCATATATGCGGCAGCAGATTGCCAGCCAACTGGATATTCATGGTGTCGAAAGGCTCCTTTCATGCACATCGATTGAGGATGGCGAGATCATGCGCAATGATCTCAGTCTGCTCAAATTCATCTAGATTATTGCCGAAACGGGGTCAAACCGAAACGGGGTCAGGTTCACTTCCCGAGTATTGAAAGTGAACCTGACCCCGTTTGTTACGTCTATTCAATGACACCCAAGCCAGGTCAAACGCCCACAGTTTTCAGCAGTACGGTTGCTCCAGTCAAACAGGGTTCGTACAGTGCTTCAGGCGGTCGCCAACAGATCCTCGTTCCTGATCGATCTGCATGGACCAATCCAAACGACAACAAGATAGGTGAAATTAACGGAGGACGTTATGGACGCTGAAAATCTAAAGAGACACGCAGAGCTGCTTGCGGAGGTCATCAACGAATTTAAAATTAGCTATTCGGATGTGAATTTTCTTTCGACTTATGGCCCGCTAATAGAAGCCATTGGCGATGCACTAGCTCTGCGGATTACTTCTCCCCGCGATTTGGGCCTGTCGCGCTGGGAGCTTGAATCAAATATTAGGGACGTGCCAAGTGTTGCGCAAAGGCTTGCACAGTTCGAGCTTCTATTGTTTGGGTTCCCCCTGCCTTCACAAACGTTCGAAGAAGGGATGGGCAAGGGCACAAAGTCTTAGGGCGCAAATAGGGGCGGAGTGCACTTTCTCTCGGACCACCCCTGGTTTCTCGCTTCATCGTGGGCGCTAATCCAGCAGGGAGAGTTCGATGAGAATAATTAAAGTTATGGCGGATTATCAGTGCTTTCCCCTGTGGGAGGCATCGCCTGGTGTTGTTGGAAACATAGACCCAGAAGACCTGCCCATTAGCCTCAAGTTGAAAAGTGAGTTACTTGAATGGGCGAGCAAGTATGACCAGACGCTAGATGATGACTATCCCCCAGATTCAGGGTTCGAGACACCTGCCGAGGAGGAGGCATTTAAAGAGCAAGGAAGACAACTCGCAAAAAAATTGAAGCATGATCTGGGAAATCAGTTCGAGGTAAAGATAAACCTCTAGAGACGGGGCAAGGTGGACAACCTAGGGATAATTGAGTGACGGCGAACAAGAAGGCGGGATTGTCCTATCCCACGATTAAGGATTGGGTGCTTCAGTGCTACTTCGATGGCTGTCGAGATCTGGCCCTAAGAGAGGGTAGAAGTCATGCCGAAGTTTTGGGCTATGTGACTTATCAGTTCGTGAACTCGTTCGAGACTCCAGCTGAGAACGTTATGTGCTGGCTTGCACAGCTGGTTCTATCCGGGGGTTGGAATCCGGGCGCAGAGGCATATATGCGGCAGCAGATTGCCAGCCAACTGGATATTCATGGTGTCGAAAGCCTCCTTTCATGCACATCGATTGAGGATGGCGAGATGATGCGCAATGATCTCAGTCTGCTCAAATTCATCTAGATTATTGCCAGAACGGGATCAGGCTCACTTTTCCGGTGCTAGAAGTGAACCTGCCCGCTTTTGAAAGTTCAGGCCAAAACAGGGGGTGGAGTGGACTTTTTACGTGGCGATCCTCTGGCGCGTTAGAAAAGTGCACTCTGACCTCTGTTTTTGTTTTCCTAGATTACCCGCCTGGGTGATTGGAATGTCCACTCTGACCACTGTCTTGACGACGGCGAATTGATGCTTAGAAGTTATAAGGCTTTTGTCTACTTGCACGGTGATGATGATCTCATTGTAGGCACGGTATCTGGGCCGGGCACGGCAGTGATGACTGATTGGGAGCTTCCGGTGTCGTGCATGACATTGAACGACGTTTCCGATGAAGTGCTGGGTCAGATCGTGCGAGAGGCGTGGTCTCGCGGCCGAAATATTCCTCTACCCGACTATAAGCAGGGTCTCGCGAGGCACATGGAGTTGAGGGGCGTCAAAACGACTCGGAGCCTTTACAAGGACACCAAATCTATCTAAGCGAGCCGCAGCAGATGGGCGGCAAGACGGTACAAGTTGAGGTTGGTCGCACCTGCTCGTTCACTTGGGGAAGCGTCGACATACTGAAGGGTTTGAGGGTCACCAGCGAATGATCTTTTCGTGTTCCGCTTCTTTAAAACATCCCTCTTTGGTGGCTCCCATGATTTGTTTCGCTTCACCTGCGGCCCGTGCGATGGTTGCGATGATTGTCACTTTGCCGCTTGCGCTACTTTCGTCGTGTACGACGGTCATGCCAACGGCAAAACAACCAGTCGATGGGCCGCGCGCGCGGGTGCGTCTTGCATCTTTCGCAGACGAACTCACCGTCGAGGTCGTGCAACCCGACGGAAAGAAGGGGAAGCTCTACACGCGGAGTGGCTTCTACCCGGGGAAGTCTGACCTCGACATGCCGAAAGGCTCTTCCGGCTGGCCTGGTCACAATGAGTATTACGTCGTCGGAAACCAGATGGTTTTGGCACATTCGGAGATCACGCGTGTGCCTTCTGGTGTATCAGTGGTCGCGTCACATTGCGAGGTGTCTGGCCGAATTTGGCTAGATTCTGGCAAAGACTACGAGATTGGCGTGGTTACTGGCCAGGGACAAAAGGGTTGGGATATGACGAGCTGTTTCATCACGGCGACGGAACTCATTGCTTCACCCAACGGCGAGACCACCATGAGGCCCGTCCCCGTTCTTCCCGCGCCGGCTCAGCCCGGACGAGGTTGAACATCCATCCATTGATGTGTCGCCGTGAGGTCCATCCGGAGCGCTCAAATTGGGAGATGCCGATCGGATTGGACTTTTGCTAGACCATGCCGCGGTGCGCCGGAAATATGGAGTCTGACCGCTGCTTTTGCTGGGGATAACGCCAGCCACGCTTGGTCGACGGTTACTACGAACAGAATCTGGCCACGGATAGGTCCAGATGAAGGAGAAAAGAATGAGGAACATTTTTGCCATTGCGCTCCTGGCTGCGGCGCTTGCAGCATGCGCCACCAACAAAGGTGGAAGCACCGCTCCTGATGGGATTGACGAATCGGCCAAGCTGATCGGCACTTGGAAAATGTTTCCAACGGGCGGGGGAATCGCGAATGTCGTCGAATTGACCCCCGAGGGAGAAAGTCGACTCTATCCGTACAACTGCGTCACCAGAGAGCAGCCAGCGCCCGAAGTCGGTCACTACCTGGTTGATTCGAGTCATCGGACGATTCAGATCAAGACTCGGGGTGACTCTCAAACCCTCAAGATCGTATCCGTCAGTGACGCCACTCTTGAGCTGAGCCAACGTGTCGGCGACCAACAGATCACGTTGAAATACATGAGAGGTTCGGACCATGTGTCATTGTGTGGTGCCGATGCGCGATGGGAAAAAGAGCGGAGTAAGCGGAGTCCTTACGCCTCCACAGATTTCGCTCCTGACCCTGCCATCCCATTGCACTCTGACATGGATCGGTATGTCGGACGATGGGCCGACGAAAAGGGAGTGGTTCAGATCGAAGTTAAGCGTCTGGCCGATGGCAGCTATCAGCTGAATCATGACGCGAACGAGAACTGGACCTACCTATTCAATGCCGTGCACTGGGAGGGTAACGAACTTCATTACACAAGTTTCGCGTATGCCAACCGTAGTGACCTCTTCGGTCATCCGTTCCATAAAAGCTCCACCGAGGGCTTTTTGACCCCCATGCCGAACGGAGCTTCGATTACGTACGGTTTCTTCATTGGCAGCAAACGGTATGAGCTGGTCCTCAACCGCAAGTAAGTGAGATCGAGAGCTTTATACCCTGCTATCGACGGCGAGCAGAACAGATTCAGAGCCCGCGTTATCGTGGTTCGCGGTCCCAGCTGCTTGGGAATTCTACTCTGGCCGCTGTTCTTGTTTGATTCCTGTTCTGTCCGGGGCGACCTATGAGAAAAATGTACTTAACTCTATGGCTTCTCTCTGGGCTGTATTGGTTTTTCATGGCGATCGATGTGTTTTTTCGCTTCTTCACTCCCTGCCGGACGTCGGCCTGTAGGGTTTCGGAGAGCGTGGTGGGGTATCTGTTTATTCCAGGCTTGGTGTTGCCTCCTTTGCTGGGTGTCGTCTTTCTTGTGCGGCTGGCGCTGAAGTTGATCGATCGCAGTTCGCCTTCGACATATGAAGCCGTGCTGGCAATCGCTCACGATTGCACTGTTTCTCTTTAGTTTGGCGAGCTTTTCCACCTCTTAGGGAGTATGGGCGGCGATCTGCCATGGTTGGCGATCAGAAGAATTGCACCCTGATCCTTTTTTGCCCTTTGAAGGCCGGCGTATGACTAAATCAATATATATGGGCTCTTGGGTTGTCTGCCTCCTGGGGTGGCTTATATGGTCAATTAATTATGCTTACTTCAATCCGTTTGCTTGCTTCGAAGCAACATGCAGGGTGCTTGGCTGGGTTGCCGGATACGTATTCATTCCATCGTTGATATTAATTTCTATACTTGTTTTAGCATTTGTCGCTCGCCTTGTTGCGCGATTGCTCGGCTACGCATCCTTGTCAAAGTGCGAGATAGTGCTCGCTGCTTGTTCTGTCGGACTATTTTCTTTTTACTTGTCCAATCTTTCTTCTTCCTAGCTGAAAGACAGGTGCAATGTGGGAATAGAGGGCAGGGGCAGAGTGTGCTTTTTCTTAGAGTTACCGCCCGTGTGAATGGAAAGCCACTCCGCCCAAGGTATCGATGACATCTACAACATCAAGCAACCTTCGATACCCAAATGATCATGAAGAAGAAAACGGATAAGTGTGGTGATCGACGAGCTGCCTTTCTGGCCTTGATGCTCTTGTCGCCCATGGCGAATGCGTCGGACTTCAGGGGGTTCATCACGGTTTTCCTTGGATTCCCATCCATCATCTTTTGCAATCTGGTTCTTGCGACACTGTTGCTCGGCTTCCACACGAGGGTGCGGAAATTCAGGTTGTTGCTCTTGGTCCCGCTCTACGGTGTCGTGCTTTTTTTGGCCTTATGCATTGCGTCACTGAGCGGCATGTTTGTGCTTGATGGGCCTGGTTCCTCGGACGGATGGCAGTCGCTTGTCATGTTTCTGGCCATGGTGACGTCGTTCTTTGCTTCATTGGTCACGCTGGTGCTTTTGTTCCGCGCGTACTCGGGCGCGGAGGGGGACATTCAGCGCAGGAAAAACGCTGCGTGGAGCGCTATCGTTTTGGCGGTCGCGGCGAGTTTGCCGGTGGCGTTCGACGTCCATGCCCTGATGCAAAAGGGCGGTTCTAATGGGGCTCTGGTTGGGTGCTATTCCGTTCTTTTCGGTACGGCCATGATTCTTCATGGCTTTGTTGTTCGGCTTTCATCTCGTTGTCCCGCCCAACCGTCCCTACCGAGTTGACGTCGTTCGCCAACGAAGCCGGTGCGTACACTTTCGTTGACGACCTTTTTGCTGGTAGGCGGGCTTGCTGTAGGTGCTGTTGCTTGCAGCGGTGAGCAAGCCATAGTGCCCGTTGTGTTTTCTGCAACACTCAGAGCGATCTGATTGATGTGGTCAGCGGTACAGGGCGACACTCCACCCGTCAGATCCGCTGTATGCACATCCATGGATTCGACGTGATGTCGTTGCTGTGCTGCGGTTCCCCCCTTGTAAAACAAAAGCCTTGGTTTCTCACCTTTCCGAGGCACCGCCCGCTGAATCTGACGATCCAACCCTGCCTTGTGCAGGGTTTTTTCTTGGGCGTGTGCTGGCTATGTCGGTACCGTGCATCGACGATGCGTCGGGTCTGTATGCGCGCGTCTTGCGTAATCGGTCGCTTCGCGCGCGGGTACTGAGGGGCGGTGTTGCTTGCGACGAGATGGCGAGGCGTTTGCGCTGCGTTGTAGGGTTACGCTGTAGGCGTGCACCCTGTATGCGTCGAGCTTTCGCCCGACATGCGTTTTTTCCAGCGCTAGCGTAGGCTGGATACGTCACTCGCGCCGTCTGTTTTCGTCTTTCTTCAGGGCTACGCGAGTGACCACGGCAGTTGTTGCCGTGAGTCGCGGGCCGCCGGTGCGATCAACACCGACGACCCGCTAACCATAACCAACTGACCAGAGTTGATGATGGCTAACAGCGATCATAAGACAGGGCGACGCCCGTTTTCCCTCCCTGACGGCAGCCAAGCCGCTTCAGTGCCCGCCCAGGGCCTTCCCAGCTCCGCCCCTGCGGATATTTCCGAGTGCGATCCCGTCGCCGTTTCGAGGTGGCTCATGCACCTGCATGACCGCTTTCAGAAGCTGGATTGGGCCGTTATCTCGTGGAGTACGTGGGATCCGCGGGGTGCCCAGGCGGTCACCGATGAAGTGAGGAGGATTCTCGAGGGAGCCGTACTCTGCCTCGAGCAACTCAGCCATCGGCGAATCCCCTCGCCGAGCGCCGACGCTTAAACCCCGTCCGATGATCGTCCCCGTGGCGCATCGGCACACGGGTCGATGCGC
>NZ_JAELTQ010000180.1 GCF_016428905.1 Dyella sp. ASV24
ACCCTCGCTCGAACGAGCGGCTATGCGCACCCGAATAGCCTGATCCAGGTCGTCCACAGGCTGCCCGGCTGCCATCACAACGCGCTTAATCGCCTCAGCGTCCAATCCACCGACTCGGGAGGCCTCGGCCAGGGCCCAGGTCCGTGCGGCACGGCGGCCGCTACGGCAATAGAGCAGCACAGGTTTGGCTTGTGCCGCCAAGACCTTTTGCAGGGCGCTGACCGCCTCGTCGGGAATGTCGCCATGTGGCACGGGGTCGTAGCTGAAAACTATTCCGGCCCTGGCTGCTGCAGCCGCGACCTCAGTGGAGGATGGCTGCCCCGCCTGCTCGCCGTCCGGGCGTAGATCCACAATGGTGGCGAACCGCTCACTGCGCAGGTCTAACACTTGCTGCGGAGTGACCTGCTCGGACACCCACACGTCGCCGGTCAATCGCCTGGCGGCAATCTCCTGGTGGTGAGGGTGGGCAAAGCGTACATACGCCGCCCACCCCATCACGGCGGCGGCGCCCGCCAGAACTGCGATGAAGAAGCTCCCCTTCAGTCCCGGCATGGCGCCTCCGTTGCGTCGATCAGGCCTCTTCGGTTTCCACCGCCGGCAGCGGCGACGTACCGTTGCTCACCAGCAGGCGGGCGCGCAGCTCGGCATCCACTTCGTTGGCGATAGCCGGGTTGTCGCGCAGGAACTGGCGGACGTTTTCTTTGCCCTGGCCGATGCGGTCACCCTTGTAGCTGTACCAGGCGCCGGACTTGTCGATCAGGTTCTGCGCCACGCCCAACTCAATGATTTCGCCTTCGCGCGAGGTGCCTTCACCGTAGAGGATCTCGAACTCGGCCTGACGGAATGGCGGAGCCACCTTGTTCTTGACCACCTTGACGCGGGTTTCCGAGCCGATGACTTCTTCGCCCTTCTTCACCGCGCCGATGCGGCGAATATCCAGACGCACCGAGGCGTAGAACTTCAGCGCGTTACCACCGGTGGTGGTTTCCGGGCTGCCGAACATCACGCCGATCTTCATACGGATCTGGTTGATGAAGACCACCAGGCAGTTCGACTTCTTGATGTTGGCGGTGAGCTTGCGCAGCGCCTGGCTCATCAGGCGGGCATGCAGGCCGACGTGGGAATCGCCCATTTCGCCTTCGATTTCCGCCTTGGGCGTGAGCGCGGCGACGGAGTCGACCACCACCACATCCACGGCGCCCGAGCGCACCAGCATGTCGGCGATTTCCAGCGCCTGTTCGCCGGTGTCGGGCTGGGAGACCAGCAAGTCGTCCACATTGACGCCCAACTTGGCAGCGTAGGTGGGGTCGAGCGCGTGTTCGGCGTCGACGAAGGCTGCCGTGCCGCCGTTCTTCTGGCAGTTGGCGATGACCTGCAGGGTCAGCGTGGTCTTACCCGAGGATTCCGGACCGTAGATTTCAACGACGCGGCCGCGCGGCAAGCCGCCAACGCCCAGCGCGATATCCAGACCCAGCGAACCGGTGGATACGGTCTCGATGGCGTCGTCGGTGCGGTCGCCCAGGCGCATGACCGCGCCCTTGCCGAATTGCTTCTCGATCTGGCCGAGGGCGGAGGTGAGCGCCTTGCGCTTGTTGTCATCCATCGTCTTGAATCCCGGAGTGGCAGTGAATAGGGAGGCATGATGCCCGTGGCTGATCTCACGGACTGCGATCTGTGGCTGGCCAGTATCCCACAGCGGTCAAGTCAGCCAGCAGAGACGCGGGACTCAGTCCGTCAGCGCCTTGATGACGCCACTGAGCGCGGCCGCCACGGTCTGCCGGCGTACCGCTTCGCGGTCCCCGTCGAAGTTGAACAGCCGGGCGTGGGCGTAGCCGCCACGCCGCTTCCAGCCGATCCAGACCGTGCCGACAGGCTTGTCGGGCGTGCCACCACTGGGACCGGCGATGCCGGTAACCGCCACAGCCACGCCAGCGCCAAACCTGGACAACGCGCCGGAGACCATTTCCAGCGCGGTTTCCTCGCTCACCGCGCCGGTGCGCTCTAGCGTTCGCGGATTGACGCCTAGCAGCGCTTCCTTGGCTTCGTAGCTGTAGGTCACTACGCCGGCGTCGAACCAGGCGGAGCTGCCCGGCAGATCGGTCAAGGCCTTGGCGATCCAGCCGCCGGTACACGACTCCGCGGTCACCATCATCAGCCGCCGCTGCTGGGTCGCAACGGCCACCTGCTCGGCTAGCGACTGGAGTTCCGCGTCAGTGGGAACGGACAACGTCATGGGTATATCCCTGGGGAATGGGCGGAAGGCGTCCCTTCTACCTCGCCCGCCCTTTCACGCCAAGAGGCCACGGACAGCGGGCAGCTCAACCGCCCCAGACCGTTTCGGCGAAACGTACGAAGTTCAGCCCCAGAATCTTGTCGATCCGTCCACTGGAATAACCCTTCTGCGCGAGCAGTTGTGCCAGCTTGTGGAACTGTTGTGGGCCGCGCAGATCCTCCACGAACGGGTAGGTATCCGGTCGCTCGCCCGTCGCACTGATGCCAGCCGCACGGCGCTGTTCGATTTCCTTGGCCAGCATGGCCTGGGCGGCACGCAGGTCATCGATCTGCGTCACTGGACCATCGGTGCCAATGCCTACGTGATCTTCACCGCAGACATTCACCGCATGATCGATATGGGCCACCACGTCGTCGGCACGTGCGTGGCCCGATGCATTGAGGAACGGCATGAAATAGATGCCGACGAAGCCGCCACGCTCCGCCACCAGCTTAAGCTCAGCGTCGGTCTTGTTGCGCGGCAGATTCGTCACCGCGCGACAGCCGGTGTGGTTGATCGAGATCGGCGCCTTGGAAACGCGTGCAGCCTCCAGGCAGGTCCGCTCGCCACTGTGTGAAAGATCGACCATGACGCGACGCTCGTTGAGCCGTGCAACCACCTCGCGACCGAACGGCGTCAGCCCGCGATTCTCGGGTGCCATGGAACCGTCGCCCAACTGGTTGGCAGGGTTGTAGGTGAGCTGAAACACGCGCACACCAAGGTCGGCAAAGATATCCACGCGCTTGGCGTCTTTGCCCATCATGGCGCCGTTCTGGAAACCGTAGATGAGGCCAATCTTGTTCTCGGCCTTGGCGCGGCGAATGTCAGCAACCGTGAGCACTTTCAGCAGATCACCCGCGTGCTCGCGCACCAGCACGTCAGTTGCGGCGATGTCACGCACGCTGGCTTCGAACGGATCGTCCGCACCAGACACGTAGCCCAACGTGATGTTTACCGCCGTCAAGCCGGAGGCATGAGCTTCGGCCAACACTCGCGGCGTGATGGTGGGCACCAAGGTATCGGAATCACGATTGGGATCGTTCAGGCCACCCAGCGCGTTGATGATGATGCCCGTGTCAGCCGAGGCGACAACGGCAGGCGATGCGCCGGACACCTCCCATGGCAACGCGGACGCCGCAGCAGCCCAGGCCATACCGCTGAGGAAGGTTCGCCGATCAATCGTCGTCATCGCCCATCTCCTGTTTCGTCACTGGTCGATAGTCGGCACGTGGATACACGTGGCCGCGCTTCACCGTCATGCGGATGCTGCGCAAATTGCCGATATCCATCACCGGATCAGCGGACAGCACAGCGAAATTGGCCAGCTTGCCCGCCTCAATCGACCCCATGTCCTTGGCCTGACCGGCAGCCTGAGCGCCAATCAAGGTGGCGGAACGGATCACCTGCAGCGGCGGCATGCCCACGTCGTGCGCAAGGAAAAAGATCTCGTCGTAAACGGTGGGCCACATCTGGTCCACGCCACCATCGTTGTCGGTGCCCGTGGAAATCGGCACGCCAGCCTGCCACGCCTGGCGAACCAGCCGGATGGTGGTTGGCCCGGTGCAACGCAGCGGCTTGCGCTCCGGGTGCGCCTTGCGTTCGGCGTCGTAGCGCACGAACAGGCTGCCGGTGGCGTCGAGGATGGTGCCGTGCTCAAGCATGGCGCGGTAAAGGCCCGCTATGACCGGATCATCGCCCGTAGGTGCCAGCAAGGCATCGTGAAACGGTGTGTGGTCCTCGTAGGACGTCAGCATCACCGGTTCCAGCTGATAGGCCAGGTAGCAGGCATGGCTGACCACGTCCACGCCTGCCGCAATCACATCGGCCGGCCGCGTCGGAAACACCGCGCTGTGCGCCCACACCAGGATGTGCTGACGGTGGGCCTCGGCGGTGATCTTGGCTACGAGATCGGGCGGCAGGTCCGCGTAGACCTTGAGGGCCGTCGCAGAAGTACCACGCGCCAGCGTCACCGCCTCGCGCAGGTCGGTGTTCTCGTCAATCGCCTGCATCCACGGGCTCTTGCCCGGCGTCACGCCATAGCTGGCCGCCGCCACGCGTGGATCGCGAAAGAACTCAGGGCCGGCCATCAGGGCGGCGTAATAGATATCGGGTGCGGGAATTTCCCCCGTGCGCGCCTCACGCGCCAGCTCTCCGACCGAACGCAGGTCATCCGCCATGTCGCGCACGGCCGTGACACCAGCATAGAGATTGCGCCGGAGAACGGCTTGCGCACGCTTGGCATTCGGTGGCGTGGCCATGTGGACATGGCTATCGATCAACCCCGGGATCACATAGCTACCGTGCAGATCGACCGTGTGTACGCCAGGGCCCTGTGCGCCGGCCAGCGTGCCGTGCGGCCCCACCGCCTCGATACGTTCGCCACGCACCAGGATGTCCTGATCGGCGCGCGACGCGGCCCCCGTACCGTCGATGACGGTTGCCCCGGCATAGAGCGTCGTGCTCTCCCCTGCCGGTGTCTTGGGTGCCTCACTCCCTGCGGAGAGGGCGACGGGTGCAGTCAGCGCAAGCATCAGCGCTACCGCGAGGCGGGAAGCCGTTTGGGAGATGTGCATGACCGTCGATCCTACACAGCGGATTTGAGGCGTCACAAGCGTGCCGGAGGTTGGGATAGCCAGCCCCGACAACCCGGCGTGGATCCATGACCGCAGGCCATCGCCCCCGCAAAACATCGGTTTACGCAAAACTCCTGAATAGAGGCAGCAGGCGTCCGAGGATCGATCCGACGCACGACTCTGGCCTTTACGCTCAACAACACAAGACCAAGCCGTTAAAGTGAGCGTCTTTGACCGGCGCACACAGCGCCGACGTCAGGCACCAGGACACCGTACGGGAATGGCCGACAACAGCACCGAACACACCCCATTTATGCGCCAGTACCTTGGCGCCAAGGCCGAGCACCCGGACGTGCTGCTGTTCTTCCGGATGGGCGACTTCTACGAGCTGTTCTACGACGACGCGCGCAAGGCCGCGCGCCTGCTCGACATCACGCTAACTCAGCGCGGTCAGTCGGCGGGCCAGCCGATCCCCATGGCCGGCGTGCCCTATCACGCAGCCGAAAACTATCTGGCGCGCCTGGTGCGGCTGGGTGAATCGGTGGCCATCTGCGAGCAGATCGGTGATCCGGCCACCTCCAAAGGCCCGGTGGAACGCAAGGTGGTGCGCATCGTCACCCCCGGCACGGTGACGGATGCCGCGCTGCTGGAAGAGCGCCGTGACAACCTGCTCATGTCGATCGCCGCCGGCGCGCACGGTGCCTATGGCCTGGCCTGGGTGGACCTGGCCAGTGGCCGCTTCCTGCTCAGCGAAGTGCCCAGCGCCGAAGCGCTGGCCTCCGAGCTGGCACGCCTGCAACCCGCAGAAACGCTGGTGGGCGAAGACGTGGCCTGGCCCAAGTTTGTCAGCACCCTGCCCGGCCTTCGTCGTCGTCCGCCGTGGCATTTCGACGGCGATGCGGCAAAGCGCGAACTCAACCGCTTCTTCGGCACGCGCGATCTCGGCGGCTTCGGTGTTGACCGCCTGCCGCTTGCCGTCGCCGCAGCCGGTTGCCTCCTGGGCTATGTGGAAGAGACTCAGAAGAGCGCGCTGCCGCACATGTCCGGCATGGCCGTGGAAAGCGCGGGCGACACCATCGCGCTCGATGCCGCCACTCGCCGCAACCTGGAGCTGGATACCCACCCCAGCGGGCGCACCGAACACACGCTGCTCGGCGTGCTGGACGAAACCGTCACGCCCATGGGCGCGCGACTCATGCGGCGCTGGCTCAACCGCCCGCTGCGCTCGCGTGACCTGTTGCGTGCGCGTCATCAGGCCATCGGCACCCTGATCGACAGCCGCCAGTACGAACCGCTGCGCGAACAGCTGCGAGGCATCGGTGACCTGGAACGCATCCTCGCGCGCGTCGCCTTGCGTTCGGCACGGCCACGGGATCTGTCCACGTTGCGCGACGGCCTGGCCGCCGCGCCGTCGCTGCGCGCCTTGATCGCCGCACTCGACAGCCCGCTGCTGCATGCGCTGGTCGAACGCATCGGCGACCACGCGGACACCGCCGATCTGCTCGCCCGCGCGGTGGTGGCGCAACCGCCGGTGCTTCAGCGCGACGGCGGCGTCATCGCAGACGGCTACGATGCCGAGCTCGATGAACTGCGCCGCCTCGCCACCCATGCCGACCAATACCTGGTCGAACTGGAAGAGCGCGAGAAAGCCGCCAGCGGCATCACCACGCTCAAGGTTGGCTACAACCGCGTGCACGGCTACTACATCGAGATCAGCAAGGGTCAGGCCGACAAGGCCCCCACGCACTACACCCGCCGCCAGACCACCAAGAACGCCGAGCGCTACATCACCGAAGAACTGAAGACCTTCGAAGACAAGGTGCTTTCGGCCAAGGAGCGCTCGCTCATGCGCGAGCGCGCCCTGTACGAGGCCCTGCTCGACACGCTCACCGAACAGCTCGAACCATTGAAGAGCGCCGCCGCCGCCATGGCTGAGCTCGACGTGGTCGCCACGCTGACTGAAAGAGCGGTGACGCTGGATTGGAGTGCGCCCGAGCTCACCGACGAACCCGGCATCGCGATCGAGCGCGGCCGCCACCCGGTGGTCGAAAAGGTGCGCGAGGAGCCGTTCGAACCGAACGACCTCACGCTGGATAACAGCCGCCGCATGCTGGTCATCACCGGCCCGAACATGGGTGGTAAATCCACCTATATGCGCCAGAACGCGCTGATCGTGCTGCTTGCCCACATCGGCAGCTACGTGCCGGCATCGCGTGCGGTGATGGGCCCGATCGATCGCGTATTCACCCGCATTGGCGCGGGCGACGACCTGTCGCGCGGCCAGTCCACCTTCATGGTGGAGATGAGCGAAACGGCCAACATCCTGCACAACGCCACCGAACACAGCCTGGTGCTGATGGACGAAGTGGGACGCGGCACTAGCACCTACGATGGTCTGGCGCTCGCACGTGCCGCAGCCGTGCATCTGGCTGCGAGCAGCCGCTCGTACACACTGTTCGCCACGCACTATTTCGAACTTACCGAGCTGGCCAACGAATACCCTTCCATCGCCAACGTGCACCTCGACGCTGTCGAGTACGGCGAACAACTGGTGTTTATGCATGCCGTGAAGGAAGGCCCCGCCAACCGCAGCTTCGGCTTGCAGGTGGCGGCGCTGGCGGGCTTGCCCAAATCCGTGATCGCCGACGCGCGACGCACGCTGGCCGAACTGGAACGCGGCATGTATCAACACGCGTCGACGGCCAGCACCCACGCGCCCGCACAAGCATCACCTCAAATGGGGTTGTTCGCCGCCGCACCGTCGGTGGTGGAACGCGCACTGGAAGATATTGACCCCGACACCATGACCCCACGCGAAGCGCTGGAAGCCCTTTATCGCCTCAAGTCGCTGAGCTGAGCCCCTTATACAAACGCCCCGCCTTCTAGGCGGGGCGTGCGTTCGGCCAAGCTGGCACCATCGCGGTCAATGTGGGTACTCCGACCTGCGCGCATTACCGATCGCCTCCAGCACTGGCGTGGGCAGGTGATCGAGATCGAGTACGACCTTGCCCGAATGCACCGCGCGCACAGCACCTACCGGTATCTCGAAATCGCCGCCGTTCTCGATATAGACAACGAGCATCCCTCCGCCGGGAAGAATCCGCCGCACGGAGCCAATGCCATCCTCGCCGTCCACCACGAAGACCAAGTCGCCTTCTTCGATGCGCTCTGCCACGACGCCGCTCCGATGGATGAGAGAGCCGGCATCCTGGGCCACGCCCGGTCGTGCGTGCGTGAAAGCCCCGGCCTTGCGTTCAGGCATTGTGCGGCATGGCGCAATAGACCGAGCCTATAAAACGCATCGAAACAATCGAATTCACTGCATACCCAAGCTGCCCTAGATTGGCTTTCAGCCAGCCACCGCCAGCTAACGTTGATTGGGCGAAACGGAGGGCGGCGTCTCGCAGGAGCGCCGCCCTTTGTTTTTGACGGTGCGCCGATCAGGCCGCCAGCTCAGGAACCGCTACGGCAGGCGGCTCGTCGCTCGAGGCATTCGCCAGCATGGACGGGATGGTCTCGACCGGGACCGATACCGGCAACGACACCACCTTGGCGGTCTCGCGCGCGGAAAGCCGGCCGAAGCCGACCAGGCGATCGATACTGCGCGCCACTTCAGCCTGTCCAAAGGG
>NZ_JAELTQ010000181.1 GCF_016428905.1 Dyella sp. ASV24
ATCCAGCAGGGCGTGGACATCCGGGGCTACTATGCGTGGTCGTTGCTGGACAATCTGGAATGGTCACTCGGCTTCGCCAAGCGGTTCGGCCTGTACCACGTGGATTTCGCCACGCAGAAACGCACGCCCAAGGCGACGGCGAAGTTCTACACCAAGGTGATCGAGAGCAACGGCGCCGTGCTGGACTGATCAACAAAGGAGCAAGGCCATGCGTCGACGGAACATCATGCTGCACGCCTTTGCCTTGCTCTTCGTGTTCTCCAGTGCGGCGGCTGCCGACGCGCCGACGCCTTGCGATGGCGTAGACCGGCACCTGTCGGATCACCAGAAAGCGCAATGGGCCAAGCCCATCGCCAAGCAGTTCGGCGTAGCGAAGGTCGACGTACTGCAGTCGTTCGCGTATGCCCACTGGCGCATCGTTTACGTCAATACGTTCGAGACGGATGAAGCCTTTCTCTTCTATGCCGATGACCCGCAGACGTCACGCTATGTAACGTTGTGGGCTGGTGCGGCGATGGAAGATGAAGAACCTGAGATCCGCGCCTGGGCGCTGAAGGATGCTCCGGGCATCCCGGAGCGCCTCGCCGCATGCTTCGCCTGGCATGTCTCCAAACACCGGGACATGTAGTCCCGGTCACGAGGTCGCAACGGCGAACCATTCCTTCAGCAGTTCATCGCGAGCCGCCATGGGCTCCGCGTGCGCCGGCCGGTCGAGCATGGCCGCGAGCGCTGGTGGTACATCGAGCTGGCGGCCAATCAAAGGCTCCACCACGCTGTCGAACTTGGCGGGATGCGCCGTAGCCACCACGGCCCATGGCAATCCGGTGGAGCCCATGCCGTCGAGTAGGTGCACGGCCGTCGCGGTATGCGGACAGAACACTTCGCCATGTTCGCGCGCATGGCGCACGATGGTCTCGCGGATGGCGTTGTCGTCCACGCTGCTGGCGTGCAGTTGCAGGCGCAGCTCGTGGTCGTGTGGAAAGGTCCAGCGCAGGCGCTCGAAGTTGCTCGGCGCACCCACGTCCATGGCATTTGCCAGCGTGGCGATGGCAGGGCGGGGCGAGTAAGGCGAGCCGTCGAAGTAGTCGCTCAGCGTGGCGTTGGCGTTGCAGGCAAGATGGATCTCGCCCACCGGCAAGCCCATTTCGCGGACCCATACGCAGGCCAACGCGTTGCCCAGATTGCCGGTCGGCACGATGAAGTTGAGCGGCGTACGGTGTTCCCACCACCACGCCAGCGATGCATGCGCGTAGTAACTCATCTGCGGCAACAGCCGGCCGAGGCTGATGCTGTTGGCGGACGACAGCGGCACGCGCTGTTGCAGCTCTGCATCGTTGAGCGCTGCCTTTACCATGCGCTGGCAATCGTCGAAGCTGCCATTCACGCGCAAGGCCTGTACGTTGTCGCCAAAGCAGCCCAGCTGATGCGCCTGCCGGGGTGACACGCGCCCGTCCGGATAGAGAATCACCACACGTACGCCGGGTTGGCGATGGAACGCCGCGGCCACGGCCGCGCCGGTGTCGCCCGATGTGGCCACCAGGATGGTCAGCGGCGTGTCGTCATCGCGACGAATGCGGCGGAAGCAGGCGGCGAGGAAACGCGCACCCACGTCTTTGAAGGCAGCGCTTGGGCCGTGGAACAGTTCCAATACCGACGCATCGTGCCGATAAGAAAGCGGTCGCAGCGGCACCTCGAAGTTCAATGCCTCGCGGCAGATCGCGGGAAGTTCGTCCGCCAGCGCGGAGCCGCGGAAGAACGGATCGAGCAACGTCGTGGCGGTATCGGCGAGCGAGCCGTGTGGATCGAAATCGCTCGCATCACGTTGCGGCAGCGCCTCAGGTACGTATAGCCCGCCATCAGGGGCCAGGCCTGCCGCGATCACCTCTTCGATGCCGGCGGCATGTCGCGCGCCACGGGTACTGCGGTAATGCAACGGCTCGCTCATGCCGCGTCTTCCTCGTCGACCAGCGCTGCGGCGGGTCCGTTGATGGGTGAAACCAGCACATCGCTGGCGAGACCTTCGGCCGCAAATGCCGCCGACATGGCCGCACCCGCGCGTTCAGCATCCTCGCGCCGTTCGTACCAGCCGAATACGCTGGGACCGGCGCCGGAAATACTGGCGCCGAGCGCACCGTGATCCAGGGCAGCCTGTTTCACACGCGCGAATCCTGGGACCAGCGGCGCGCGTCTTGGTTCCACCAGCACGTCTTTCAAACCTTCGCGCACCAGTTCGGCATCGCCGCGCTGACAGCCGGTAAGGAAGAGCGCAAGGTTGGCTTGCTGCGCCACCACGTCGTGCAGGTCGAAGCCTGCATTGAGCACCGCGCGCGACTGGCGGGTCTCCAACACCACGTGCGGATGCACCAAGGCGCAATGCCAGCTCTCCGGCACAGCGAGGCGCAACAGACGATCGCGCGTGGATAGCACCAAACCACCCAGCAGCATCGGCCCCAGGTTGTCGCCGTGCCGGCTGCCACTGGCCACGGCTTCGCCATCGAGCGCGAAGCCATACAACGCTTCGCGTGGCAGCGAACGTTCGAGCAAGGCGTTGGCAGCCACCAGCGCGGCCACGCACGAGGCTGCCGAGCCGCCCATGCCCGAACCCAGGGCAATACCCTTGTAGAGCTCCACTTCGAAACCGTGGCGAAGGCCCAGCGCGCGACGTAGCGACATCAGCGCAGCGCCTGCGGTGTTGCTGGCGGCGTCGAAGGGCAGGTCGGTGACTACGCCATGGATAGCGGCGATGCGCACCACCGGGTCGTCTATGCGCCGCACGACGGCGCGATCGCCCGCGCCCGCCACGCTGTGCCCAAGAATATCGAAGCCCACAGCGACGTTGCCGACGCTGGCGTAAGCCATGGCTTGTGCGCTGAGCGCGCGTTGCGGAGACATCAAGGATTCCATCACTTGTGCATTCATCAGCGCACCTCCAGCGATTCGGCGATGCGCAATAGATCGGCAAAAACGCCCGCCGCCGTTACTTCCGGGCCGGCGCCGGGACCTTGCACCAACATCGGGTTCTCGCGATAGCGGTGTGTGGTGAACTGTACGACGTTGTCGGTGAGACGCGTGTGCGCAAAGGGATGTGACTGCGGCAATACGGCCAATCGCACGCTGGCATGGCCCTTCGCGTCAAGGCTGGCAACGTGTCGCAGCACGCAGCCGTGCGTCTGCGCGTGGGCGACGTGGCGTGCCATCGGCGCATCGAGCAGGTGCAGTCGGTCCATCACTTCATCCACGGGAAGCGCGGCCAACTCACGCGGCACCAGGCTTTGCACGTCCACGTCGTCGAGCGACAACGACCAGCCTGCCTCCCGCGCGAGAATCACCAGTTTGCGCGCCACATCAAGGCCGGAAAGATCATCACGCGGATCGGGCTCGGTATAGCCCAGCGCATGCGCTTCGCGCACCAGCGCGGAGAACGGGCGGCTGCCATCGTGACGATTGCATAGCCACGCCAGCGTGCCGGAGAACATGCCTTCCACCGCGAGCAGCTCGTCGCCCGTGTCCAGCAGGTCGCGCAGTGTCTGCACCACGGGAAGACCAGCGCATACCGTGGCCTCGTAGCGGAAGCGCGCGCCGCCACTGCAGGCGGCGCGGATGGCCTGCAGACGCGGCATCGGGCCGCTGCCGGCGAGCTTGTTGGGCGTCACCACGTGGACGCCGTTGGCCAACCATTCGGTGTAGCGAGACGCGACGGCATCGCTGGCGCTGCAGTCAATCAGTAACGCATGACGACCCTCGTTGCCGCGCAAGTGCGCAACGAAATCGTCGAGGTTGCTCGGGCGCCAGGTCTGCGCACTGTCGTGGCGGCCGTTGAGTTCCGGGTCGTCGATATCCAGCCACATACGGCGGCTGGCGGCCACGCCACACAGGCGTAGATCCAGTCCCGCACGCGCCAGGCGCGGCTGCGCGGTACGCAATTGGTCCAGCAGGGCGCTACCGACACGACCGGGGCCGACCAGGCCCACGGCGAGGACGCGCTGGCGCGCGGTGGTCGTCGGCAGCGCACCGGCATGTGGTGGTAGCGACGGTTGTTCGAGCGAGGGTGATGCGACAGCGTTCACGGTAGCCTCCAAGGTGGTGGCCCGTGCTCGTCGAGGGGAGTCGGAGTGTGCGCCGGCCCGCCTCATCAGAGGGCGGGGCCGTTTGCGTCAGGAACTTATTCGCGCACGGAGACCCACCCCGACCTGGTGGTAATAGTGGTCGTGGTGGTGGTCAGGGTGGCGAGGGTCAGTGCACCGGCGGACAGCGACGCGCGCCCGGTGGAAACCGGGTGCTGGAACATGCGTGCTGGCGCAATAAGCGGCGACATGGTCCCGACCTTAGGGCGATTGCTGCACTGCAGTCAACAGGTACGTTTGAAACCGTTGGACTGCCTAGGGGTGTTACGGGAGCGCGTTCCCTGCGTGGGCCAATCAGTCCTGCCCACCCCAGCGCCAGCGCGCCGGCTCGCCCTTGAGCCAGCAGACAAACAGCAGAACGGCGGTGAGAGCCCCTGCGTAGAGCACAAACCAGCCGTGCGAGTGATCAGCCTTCAGCCACGCGCCGCCACCGGCCAGCAGGGCGATATATGCGCCCAGTACCAGCAGCCCTTGCCACGTAGTGGGAAAGCCCCAGCCCCAGCCGTAGCGTTTGGCAGGAAACCAGTATTTCTGTTCGCCTTGCATCGGATGCCTCCGGGCGTGCCAGAGGGGCACGCGCGGCGGAGTCTACGCCGCCGCGCGTCCGATGCCAGTGCTTAGTGCGACAGGTCGATGGCGTACTCGGCGGTGCCGTCGCCGTTGTCCTTCAGCTGGCGGATGTTCTTCAGCCCCGCTTCGCGCGCCACGTCCTGCTTGCCGGTGGCGGCCTTGAACACCACTTCGCCACGCGTTTTCACCGGTACGAAATGCCACGAGGCGGCAGGCAGGTCCTTGGCGGTGAGCGTCTGCTTTTTCTGCAGCCACTTGGCCAGGATCTCGCGGGCGCCGTCCGGTGCAGCCAGCACGACGTTGCTGCCGTCCAGGCCAGGGAAGGTGCCACCGCCGCTGGCGCGATAGTTGTTGGTCGCCACAACGAAGGGTTGATCCGGCTTCACCGGCTTGCCCTTGTAGGTGAGCTTCACGATGCGCTCGCCCACTGGCTTGGTCACGTCGATCTGATAGCTCAGGTCACCCTGGATCTGGTCGAAGTTGTAGCCGGGCAGGCGGTCGCCGATGAGCTGTTGCTCGCCTTCCTTGGTCGGGTCGATGCGGTTGAAGCGCTCGGCGGATTTCTCCAGCCACGCCTTGAGCCCGGCGCCATCCACCTTCACCACAGCAAGGGTGTTTGGATAGAAGTACAGATCCGCCGCGCTGCGCAGGGTCAGTGGTCCCGTGGCGACATCGGTGTAGTCGTCCGGCCCGCCGAAGCCCGTACGGAACGCCGCTGCGGCGGCCAGTACCGGCACTTTCGCCAGTTCCGGGTGAGTCTTGGGCAGTTCGTTCTGCACGTAGTCGCGCATGGCGGCGTTGATCGGCGCGAGCGCGCTCATGTTGCCTTCGTCAGCGAAGTAGCTGCTCAGGTGCACGCGCGTCTCGCCGATGGGCGTGTTCACGTAAGCCACGGCCGACTCATGCGCCTGCTGCACCAGCGGGGCGATGGTTGGGTCGGCCGGCACGCATTCGTTCTTCTTCGGACAGATGGGGCGCACTTCGCTGTGCGTCTGGCTGTCGTCGATCACCCAATGGCCGTCCTTGCGCTGCAGGGCCAGGTCGATCACGCCCAGGTCTTTGCCGAAGAAGCCGCCCATCACGGCGGGCTTGCCCTGGACAAAGCCACGCTCTGCATCGACGCCCTTCATGCCCTTGTAGTGCGGGCCGGGGAATTCGGTGTGCGAGTGGCCGAGCAGCACTACATCGATGCCCGGGATGCCGGCGAGATACCAGCCGCCGTTTTCCATGTCGGGCGTGTAGGGCGCCGTATTGAGGCCGCCGTGCAACACGCCGACGACGATGTCGGGATGCTGCGCCTGCAGTTCCGGCAGGTACTTCTGCGCAGCTTCCATTACGCCCGTCACGGTGACCTTGCCGGCCAGGTTCTGCTTGTCCCAGTCGAGGATCGGCGGCGGCGTGAAGCCGATGATGCCCACCTTGAGCGGCACCTTGTGGGTGCTGCCATCCGGCGCGGTAACGGTGATGTCCTTCTGCACCACCGTCCACGGCTTGAAGATCGGTGCGCCGTCGCGGGCGCTGAACACGTTGGAGAGCACCAACGGGAAGTGCGGGCCCGCGCAGCGATCCGTGTGGCCGCCGTCCACGTTCATCGGCGTGCCGGTGACCTGCGAAAGAAAGCCCAGGCCGTAGTTGAATTCATGGTTGCCGGCGGTGCCGCCGTCGTAACCCATCGCATCCATGGCCTTGTAGATGCCCAGCTCCTGATCGCAGCCGACCGGCTTCACCAGGGCCTGGTAATCGGCCAGCACGCTGCCCTGGATGGTGTCGCCACTGTCGAACAGGAAGCTGTTCGGATACTGCTCGCGGGCGCGGCGGATCAGCGTGGCCACCCGCTCATAACCCACCGAATCGTCCTCGCGCTGCTTGTAATAGTCGTAGCTGAGCACGTTGGAGTGGACGTCCGTGGTTTCCAGGATGGCCACCTGGGCGCGGCTGCCATCAGGCAGCGCAGCCGTGTGGCTGGTCGTCTGGCTGGCACATCCGGCTAGGACGGCGGCGGTCAGGGAAAGGAGGCCAAGGGGGAGTAAACGAGGGGTCATGGGCCTGTCCATGGGGGCAAAGGGGGCAAACCTAGCAGATTGAGGTGTCGCCTTGCCCCGCAACGGTCGCTGAACCGCTTCAGGCCGCCGTTTGGCCGTTGCCGGCCGTTGTGCATGTGACAACCACAAGTCCGTAGAATTGCCATCAAATGACACCGGGCCGAACAGGGGGCCTTCCGCACATGCCGCAACAATCGCTTCGCTTCCTGCGGAAAAGTGGGCCGTGGCTGCTAGCCGCGGGTTTCTTCCTGTTCTGCGTCAGCATGACCGCATTGCGCGAGCCCGCGCTTTTGCAGCAAGCCTTCGTGATCGCCCTGATGGTGTGTGCGTTCGGCGTACTGCTGTCGGCCTTCGCGCGCCCGGCCACCGCTCTGGTGGTGAGTGGTGGCCTGTTTCTCGGGCTCAACTTCCTGTCCGTGATGAAGCTGCGTTACCTCGATTCGCCCTTGATGCCGGCGGACTTCATCTACTACGCGCGCAGCAGCCTGCTCGAAACGCTGGGGCATTACCCGCACCTGTGGATGTTGTCCCTGGTGGTATGCGTGGTGACGCCGCTGGCGCTGTGGGCGGTGTGGCGCTTTGATCGTCGGCTGCTGGCGCATACCAAGCCGAGTCGTGCGTGGGTCATGCGCCTGAGTGGTGTAGGCGTTTGGGCATTCGCGTTTTGGATCTGCCTGCTGCCCAACGGCCCGTTCGCCGAAGTGCACGCGAAGAACGTTTGGGAGAAGCTCTCCGACGACGCGCAGATCACCAATTTCTTCGTCAACTTCAGTGATTCGGACGTGCGCCTGCCTGCCATGGGTGACGACGCGCAAGCCGAGCAAGATTGGGGTTCTACAGCATCGGGCGAGCCGGCGGCCATTCCCCGTTCGGCGGACTCGTATCCGGACATCGTGCAGGTGCTGGAAGAAAGCACCTTCAATCCTTCCAACTTCACCCAGTGCAATATCCCCGAGTGCCGCGTAGCGATGTTCAAGACCGATGTGCGCACGCGCGCCACCGGCCCGATGCGCGTGCATACCTTTGGTGGCGGCACCTGGGTCAGCGAGTTCGCCACGCTCACCGGCATGCCGCAGGACATCTTCGGCCCCGGTGGCATGTACGCGCCCTACGTGCTTGCACCGCACGTGCAGGACAGCCTGCCGCGCCAGCTGCAGCGCCTCGGCTATCTCACTATCGCGATCTATCCGACCAACGGCGCCTTCCTCAATGGTCGTAACGCCTACAAGGCGTATGGCTTCGACCAGTTTTACGACGCCAATCAGCTCGGCTTGGAGGAGTGGGAAGAAACCGACAAGCAGATGTTCGACGCGGCCAAGCGCGTCTACGACAAGGTGAAAAAGCCGGGCCAGCCGGTGTTCGTGATGATCCTGACGCTGGCCCAGCACGGCCCGCATGACACCGACCCGCTGTCGTCGTTGCCGGCGCCATTCAACAAGGGCGTGCTCAAGGGCCTGCCGACGCGAGAGTCGCTCAACTTCAACACGTACCTGTCGAATCTGCACAACTCCGACGTCGCGATGAGCGGGCTGGAGCATGATTTCCTCGATCGAGCACAGCCCACGGTGATCGTGCACTTCGGTGACCACCAGCCTTCCTTCAGTGGCCTGATCAAGAC
>NZ_JAELTQ010000182.1 GCF_016428905.1 Dyella sp. ASV24
GTGCTCAATAGTGTGTATGTGGTCCGGGCCGCACCGGCTGATCTGGCGCGCGTCCTGCGCGAGGCGAGGGCGGCGGCCCAGAAGGCGGCCCCTGAAGCGGTGCTCAACCTGACGCAGAGCCGTACGGTTCCCGAGCTTCGGGAGGACTTCTTTCGTCAGGCGCGCATCATGACGGGCATGCTGGCCGGCATCATTGTCGCGCTCTTGCTGGTGACCGCGCTGGGCATCGTGGGCCTCGCCAGTTTCTGGGTACAGCAGCGCCGCAAGCAGATCGGTATCCGTCGCGCCATTGGCGCCACGCGCGGCGATATCTTGCGGTACTTCCAGATGGAGAACTTCCTGATCGTGAGCGTGGGCATCGCCATTGGCATGGTGATGACCTTTGCGCTCAACCTGGTGCTGATGAAGTTCTACGAGGTACCGCGTCTGCCGGCCTACTACCTGCCCGTGGGGGCGCTGGTGCTGTGGGGCATTGGGCAACTGTCGGTGCTGGCGCCAGCCCGGCGGGCGGCCGCTGTGCCCCCCGTGGTGGCCACCCGATCCGTGTAGCTGAACGGGCTGCCCGTGCGGTTCGGCACGGGCAGCCGGTCGGCGTGTGTGCAGAATAGGCGTATCTCAACCCGAGGGTGACCCCATGAAGATCGGACCGCGAATGTTGTTGGCGGGTGTGGTGATGTCGGCGGCATGTGCCGTCACCGTGCAAGCCGCCACGACGGACGTACCTACCCGCGTGAAGGCGCTCAACGCCTTGCTCGCCGAGCAGTGGCAGCACACGCTGGAAACGCAGCCCGAGTTCGCTACGGTCCTGGGTGACCTGCGTTACAACGATCGCTGGGCGGACAACTCGCCGGCCTTTGCCGACCGTGAGTACGCGGTGGACAAGGCGTTCCTGAAGCGCTTCCAGGCCATCGACACCACCGGCTTCTCGGAAGAGGACAAGCTCAATCAGCAGCTGATGGTGCGCCGCCTCACCGACGCGCTGAAGGCGCACGAGCTGAAGGTGGATGAGATGCCGCTGGAACAGATGAGCGGCGTGCATCTGCAACTGGCCGGCTTCATCAGCTCCATCCCGTTCGACAACACCAAGGAATACGACGACTACCTCAAGCGCCTGCAGGCTGTGCCGACGCTGTTCGACCAGGCGACCGAAACCGCACGCCTGGGCCTGAAGAACGGCATGATGCCGCCCAAGTACCTGCTTGAAAAAGTGGTCACCCAGATCGATAGCATCGGCAAGCCGGCTGGCATGGACAGCGTGTTTGCCGAGCCGCTGAAGCATTTCCCGAAGACGGTTTCCGCCGCTGATCAGAAGCGCCTGCACGACGCCATCCTCGCCGCCATCGACCAGCAGGTACGCCCGGCTTTCGACAAGCTTGGCGCGTTTGTGAAGAACGACTATGCCCCGCATGGCCGCACCGAGCCCGGCGTGTGGCAGCTGCCCAACGGCAATGCGATCTACGCGTTCCAGGTGGAGCAGATGACCACCACCAAGGAAAGCCCGGAGCGCATCCACGAGATCGGCCTGTCCGAAGTGAAGCGCATCGAAGGCGAGATGACCGAGATCGCCAAGCAGCAGGGCTTCAAGGACCTGGCGAGCTTCCGTGAGTCGCTCAAGACCAACCCGAAGGTGCACGCCACGTCCCGCGAGGACATCCTCAACCGCTATCGCGGTTACCTTGCTGGCATGCAGCCGGAGCTGCCCAAGCAGTTTGGCCTGCTGCCGAAGACCAAGGTGGAAGTGGTGCCGGTGGAAGCGTTCCGCGAGAAGGAAGCGGCCGCTGCCGAATACCACCAGGGCACGCCGGACGGTTCGCGTCCGGGCCAGATCTTCGTCAACACCGGTGATTACCAGAACCGCAGTGTGCTGACGATTGAGTCGACGGCCTATCACGAAGGCATCCCGGGCCATCACATGCAGATCTCCATTGCGCAGACGCTGCAGGGTCTGCCGCCATTCCGCCAGCAGGCCGGCTACAACGCCTACATCGAAGGCTGGGCGCTGTACGCCGAGCAGCTCGGCCACGAGCTGGGCTTCTACAAGGATCCGCTGTCGTATTACGGCCATCTCTCCGATGAACTGTTGCGCGCCGATCGCCTCGTGCTCGACACCGGCGTGCACTACAAGCATTGGACGCGTCAGCAGATGGTGGACTTCTTCCACGCGCATTCCAGCGAGGATGAGCCGGATGTGCAGGCCGAGACCGACCGTTACATCACGTGGCCGGGTCAGGCGCTGGCTTACAAGATGGGTCAGTTGAAGATCCTGGAACTGCGCGCCCGTGCGAAGAAGGAGCTGGGTGACAAGTTCGACATCCGCGCCTTCCACGACGAGATCCTCAATGGCGGTGCACTGCCGTTGGACGTGCTGGAGTCGCGCACCGACGCGTGGATCGCTGCGGTGAAGGCTGGCAAGGCGCCCGCGCACCCGGCTGCGGGTTGATGTGTTGCGCGCGCCGTCGATGGCGGCGCGCGCTTCCACCGGGAGGGAAGGCATGCGAGGGACGTTGAAACGCTTGCTGTTGGCCCTGGGCCTGCTGGTGCCAGTGAGCCAGGCCATCGCGTTGGACTGGTTTGCCTGGCAATCCACCGATACCCTGCGTTGGCGCAGCGAAGGGCAGTACATGCATCTGTCGACGGACCCGGCGGGTGGCGTCAGGGTGGTGAAAGAAACGCCCGCAGACCTCTGGGGGCTTTCGGTAGGCGACGTGATCCTCGAGGCGGACGGCAAACCGGTGGCGCATGTCGCCGACCTGATCGCCACACTGCGTGCCCACGGCACCTCGCCGATGCCATTGAAAGTGCGTCGAGGCGGCAGCGAACAACAGGTGATGCTCGCCGCGAAGGCCCGCGTCGACCTGCTGCATGAGGCTCCAGCGGCTCCCGCGCCACCTGCTTCGCCAGGTAGCTGAATAGTCAACGGCGACGAATCGACAGAATGATGGCAACCTTTTGGCGTGGAGCTGCATCCACGTCTACATGTGCAAACGACGAATGCGAACTGTACTGATCATTGACGACAACCCGGCCGTGGGTGAGGCCCTGTCTCTGGCGCTCTCTCTGCATGAGATCCGCCCGCTCACCGCGCTCACGCCCGAGCAAGGCCTGGCCATGCTCGAAACCGAGCGGGTCGACGTGGTGATCCAGGATATGAACTTCACGGCCGACACCACCTCGGGCGAGGAGGGCATCGCGTTGTTCCGCGATATCCGCCAACGTCATACCGATCTGCCGGTGATCCTGCTGACCGCATGGACGCACCTGGAAACGGCGGTGGAACTGGTGAAGGCGGGCGCGTCGGACTATCTCGCCAAGCCGTGGGACGATGCCAAGCTGCTCACCACGGTGGAGAACCTGCTGGAGCTGTCCGAGTCCACCCGCGAGGTAACGCGCACCCGCAACGAACGCCGCAAGCGTCGTGAAGACTTGCAGCGTCGGTACGACCTCAATGGCATCGTGTTCGCCTCGGAGGCGATGGCCCGCACGCTGGACCTGGCCTGCCAGGTGGCGCGCTCGGACGTGCCCGTGCTCATCACCGGCCCCAATGGCGCCGGCAAGGAGCGCATCGCAGCGATCGTGCATGCCAACTCAGGTGTGAAGCGCGGTCCCTTCGTGGCAGTGAACTGCGGCGCCTTGCCGGGTGAACTGATCGAGGCCGAACTGTTCGGTGCCGATGCCGGTGCATACACCGGCGCGAACAAGGCGCGCGAAGGCCGCTTCGAATTGGCGGACGGCGGCACGCTGTTCCTCGACGAGATCGGCAACCTGCCGTTGTCGGGGCAGGTGAAGCTGCTGCGTGTGCTGGAAACCGGCCAGTTCGAGCGCCTGGGTTCGGGTCGCACCCGCCATGTGAAGGTGCGTGTGCTGAGCGCGACCAATGCGGACCTCAAGGCGATGATCCGTGCGGGCACCTTCCGCGAAGACTTGTATTACCGACTCAACGTCATCGAGGTGAATCTGCCGTCCTTGTCCGATCGCGTGGACGACATCCTGCCGCTGGCGGACTTTTTCCTCGACAGCCGTGCCGAACTGACCGATGCCGCGCGCGATGCGCTGCTGGGCTATGCGTGGCCGGGCAATGTGCGCGAATTGAAGAACGCCATCGAGCGCGCAGCGCTGCTGGCCGCTGATGGCCGCATTACGCCGGAATTGCTCAACCTGCCGCAGTTGGCTGCCGCGGGTGCGCGCAATCTGGATGAGCCCAGCCGTGAAACGGTAGAGGCTGCCCTGGACAAGGCTGGCGGCGTGGTCAGTCGCGCCGCTCAGTCGCTGGGGCTGTCACGGCAGGCGTTGTATCGCCGCATGGAGCGTTACGGGCTGGCCCAGGTGTAAAGCAGCCGGCGGCGTTGCCCTCGTGGTGAAGGCCGAGGATGATGTCAGGAGGGTCGATGGAGTCCGTCATGCGCTATCGCTACCTGCTTCTCGTCACCGCACTGCTGTGTGCAAGCGCGACCGCGCAGAGCATTGCTCCAACGTCGTCCAGCGATCACTGGAGCAAGCTCTCGCCTGCGTCGGCAAGCACCGTAGCGAGCGGTTACCGCGACACGCTCAGCACGGCCGCTGGCGACGCGCAACGTTTCAATTTCAGCGATGGTCCCGCCAAGGACAAGGCGCCGCCCGACCAGACGCCGATCCGCGTGATCATCAACAACGGCCGCGGGCCGAATATCAATTGCGTGCCGATGAGGCCGGGTGGCGCGTGTCACTGATCGCCATCGTTTGCGGGGGAGAGGTTTGATGTGGCTGGGCTTGCGTTCGCTCGAGTCGCGCATGGTGATGCTGCTGGGTTTTGCAGGCATCGCAGGCGCGCTTATCTACGCTGGTGTGACGCAGTGGCCGTTGCCGCAGATCCTGGTATGGCTGCGCCAACTGGGGATCAACCTGGGTACGCCAGCGCATTTCGGTTTCTATGGCGGCATCCTCGTATCGATGGCCTTTCTGCTGCCGTTGTCGCTGTGGCTGGGCCATCGCGTGATATCGCCCATCACCAAGCTGTTGCGTGCGCTGGAAGGCGCCGTGGCGAGTTATCGGGACGGTGACTTCAGCTTTTCCATCGCAGCCACGCGCCGCGACGAACTGGGCGAGCTGATCCGCATGCACAACGCGCTGGGGCAGACCTTGCGTGAGCAGCGCCAGAACCTGGCTCAGCGTGAACTGCTGCTCGATACGGTGGTGCAGAACACGCCCGTCGCGCTGGTGCTTACCGATGCCAGTGGGCGTGTGACTTACGCCAACATCGCCTCGCGCCATCTCTTCAACGAAGGGCGCACCCTGCATGGCCTGGATTTCGGCGAGCTGCTCAGCGACAGTCCGGAAGCGCTGCGCCGCGCCGTGGAAAGTGGCGAGGATGCGCTGCTGACCGTCGAGATGGATGGCGGTGAAGAGACCTTCCACCTGTCCCAGCGCAGTTTCCGTCTGCAAGGTCGACCGCATCGCCTGCAACTGTTCCGACGCATGACGCGCGAGCTGTCGCGGCAGGAAGTGGCGACATGGAAGCGCGTGATCCGCGTGATCAGCCACGAGCTCAACAACTCGCTCGCGCCGATTTCCTCGCTGGCGCATTCCGGCGCAGAGCTCGCGCGCCGCGGCGACACCGCGCGCCTGCCGGGTGTTTTCGCCACCATTGGTGAGCGTGCGCGGCATCTGCACGGCTTCATTGCAGGCTACGCCAGCTTCGCCAAGCTGCCCGCGCCACAACCCAAATCAATCGACTGGAAGCCATTCCTGGACGGCCTGGCCTTGCACTGCAAGTTCCGCCTGGGCAGTGCCTTGCCCGAGCAGCCCGGTTGGTTCGACACGGCGCAGATCGAGCAGGTGCTGATCAACCTGGTGAAGAACGCCCACGAATCCGGCAGTGCCGACGACGAAGTGTCGCTGTCGGTCATGATCATCGCCCGCGACGCGCGCATCGAGGTGGCCGACCGTGGCCCTGGCATGAGTGAGACGGTGCTGGCACAGGCCCTGCTGCCGTTCTATTCCACCAAGCGCTCCGGCACCGGTCTGGGCCTGGCGCTGGCACGCGAGATCGTGGAGGCCCACGGCGGCCGTATCGCGCTCAACAACCGGGAGGAGGGCGGCCTGCGGGTCAGCCTGTTGCTGCCGTTGGGTCCAAGATAGCGCTCAATCAACTAGCCACGGCACTTAGTCTGCGCCGAGCTCGCCTATACTCGATCCCATCTTCATGGAATGGGAAGTCAGGCAATGGGCTCGCTATTTGCTCTCGTGTTGATCGTGGTCGCCGTGATCGTGGTCGCCAAGCTGGTGCGCATGGTGCCGCAAGGTTACGAATGGACGGTGGAGCGCTTCGGTCGCTATACGCGCACGCTCACGCCGGGCCTGCACTTCCTCGTCCCCTTCATCTACAGCATCGGTCGCAAGATGAACATGATGGAGCAGGTGCTGGACGTGCCCTCGCAGGACGTCATCACCAAGGACAACGCCGTGGTGCGCGTCGACGGCGTGGTGTTCTATCAGGTGCTGGACGCCGCCAAGGCTGCTTATGAAGTGGCCAATCTCGAGCAGGCCGCGCTGGCGTTGGTGATGACCAATATCCGCACCGTGCTGGGCTCGATGGATCTGGACGAATCGCTCAGCCAGCGCGACGCCATCAACGCCAAGCTGCTGACGGTGGTGGACGAAGCGACCCATCCGTGGGGCGTCAAGGTGAACCGCATCGAGATCAAGGACATCGCGCCCCCGCGAGATCTGATTGATTCGATGGCGCGACAGATGAAAGCCGAGCGCGAGAAGCGCGCAAACATTCTCGAAGCCGAAGGCTTTCGCCAGGCAGCCATTCTCAAGGCCGAAGGTGAAAAGCAGTCAGTGATTCTGGCGGCAGAAGGTGAAAAGGAAGCCGCTTTCCGCGCCGCTGAAGCCCGCGAGCGCTCGGCAGAAGCCGAAGCCAAGGCGACCACGATGGTGTCCGAATCGATCGCCAACGGTAACGTCAACGCGCTCAATTATTTCGTCGCCAACAAATACGTCGAGGCGTTGAAGGAAATGGCGCATTCCCCCAACCAGAAGATGCTGCTGCTCCCGATGGAAGCCACCGGCATCCTCGGTTCGCTGGCAGGCATTGCCGAGCTCGCCAAGGATTCGCTCAACCAGCAGCAGGCGAGCAACACGACTCGCCGCACGCCACCGTCGATCAGTTGAGCGACGACCATGGAACAGATAGCGGTGCATTACCTGTGGTGGATCCTCGCGTTGGTGCTGATCGCCATCGAGGTGATCCTGCCCGGCTATTTCATGTTGTGGATCGGCATTGCGGCCGGCGTTACGGGTCTGGTGGTGCTGGCGGTGCCGGGCATGTCGTTGCTTGCGCAGGCGCTGGTGTTCGTGGTGCTCGCGTTTCTTTCCTGTGCAGCCTATTGGTACGGGCTGCGTCCGCGGCTGATGCGCAACGAGCCGGGTGATGCGCTGCTCAATCGCCGTGGTGAGCAGAAGATCGGCCAGCGTTATGTGCTGGCTGAGCCTATTGTCCATGGGCGGGGGAAGGCGAAGGTAGGCGATAGTTTGTGGTTGGTGAGTGGGCCGGATCTGCCTGTGGGGAGCATGGTGGAGGTGGTGGGGGTGGATGGGACGACGTTGTTGGTGAGGGCGGCGGAGTAGTTTTTTGCTCCCTCTCCCCTTCGGGGAGAGGGTTGGGGTGAGGGGCGGGTGCTCGCCTTATGGTTTCATCTTTGAGCCGTCATCCCGGCGTAGGCCGGGATCCAGGAGCGTGAGCGTGAGCTGTGAGCGCAATTATCGCCTCGTGCGTTATCGCGATCGGGCCGCTTACGCAGCGGGCGTTTCGACCTTCTGCCGAAGGCCGAGTCACTTTTCTTTTGCTGGCCCAAAAGAAAAGTAACCCAAAGAAAATGGCCGCAAAGCCAACGCCCGCAACATAACGATGGGATAAGCCCGAACGGCTGAGGAATCGTGTGGCTTGGCCACCTCCACCTCTACACCGCGAGTACACCGGAGCGCTTCGCAACGCGCCGTGGCGCAGAGGACTTAAAGCAGGCCGCGCTACGCTTCCCGATCGCTGAGGCTAGGGAAGGAAGACGCTACGCTTTCCTACCGCCGAGGCGAGGGAAAGGGAGCGCTACGCTTTCCCACCACTGGGGCAAGGCAAAGAGAACGCTACGCTTCCCGACCGATGGGAAGAACTCGCCACCGAACAGCATCGCCTTTCTCTTCTGTCTTG
>NZ_JAELTQ010000183.1 GCF_016428905.1 Dyella sp. ASV24
TCGACGTAGCCATTCGCGTGGGTCCATTGGAGAGCGGCGATCTCGTGGCCCGTCATCTTGCGGATAGCTGGCGCGTGGTCTGCGCATCTCCCAACTGCATCGCGACTCACGGCATGCCGTCACGCCCTGAGGATCTGGTCGATCTGCCGACGCTGGTGCTGACCACCAATGCAGGACCGCGGAATGAGTGGCGACTGGGGGATCACGTTGTACGCGTTCGTCGCTATCACGAATGCACCGACAGCGAAGTCATACGCACCTGGGCTGTGCTCGGCCGCGGGTTTGCGTACCGGCAGCTTTGGGCCGTGGCGGCGGATGTGCAGGAAGGCAGGTTGATGCTCGTCAACGCGCCAGCATGGTCTTCATCCACCCCCATCCATGCGATGTACCACTCCAACGTTTTCCAGCCGCTGCGCGTGCGTCGGTTTGTCGAATTCCTGCAAGCCGAGTTCTCACGGCGACTTTCTTCACATGCGGATGTGGCGTCGGCTTTCTTGACAGCCAAGCCATCGCGCTGAAGACAGACGGTTGCACCCGGCCCCACAGCAGGCCACGATCCCTGTGATAGCCTGAAATTCCATCCCCAGGGAACATGGCATGCGCTGCGCACGCGGACGTTGGCTTTTAGGCCTGCGGGTGGCCTGTAGTGTCGGTTATCCGTTTCACGCATCTCTAGCAGCCACTAACGCTGCTCCCGAGACCGAAGTGCACACGTCGACGGGTTCGCTCCATGGCGTTCCTTATCGAATCGATATCCCGAAACACTGGAACGGCGACCTGGTGGTGCTTATGCACGGCTATGAGCCTAAGGGCGTGCCACGCCAGAATCCCTGGCCCCAGAATGAAGAGACTCCTGTTTTTCTTTCGCGCGGCTATGCGGTGGCTGCGAGTGCCTTCGCATCTCAGGGCTGGGCCGTAGGCGATGCGTTGGATGACAGCGAGCGGCTTCGCGAGCTTTTCATCAAGGAGAATGGAAAACCACATCATGCTTATGTGGTCGGTTTCTCGTTGGGTGGGTTGGAGGCGCTGGCAGCGCTTGAACGCCATGGTCCGGCATACAGCGGGGCGCTCTCCATGTGCGGAGTGAATGTGTCCGCTCCGGACATTGTTGCGCGTGGTGTCGTCACACCCTTGGTGGCCTTCGATACTTATTTTCCGGGTGTTTTGCCGGACCTCGCGAGCTCTGCGTCACCGGCGATGATTGACCCAAAGCAGATCCAAGAGGCGCTGAAGCGTAATCCGGAGAAAGCCTCTCTGCTACAGGATCGGTTGCAGGAAACTGGCGAGACCTTGCCGGGCGCGTTGATGCTCGATTACATGGTGTTGCGCGAGATCGAGCAGAGGGCCGGTGGCATGCCGGTTGATACGACCAAGACCCGCTATACCGAATTTGCGGACGACCCTGCTTTCGATAGCAAGGTACGGCGCTACAAGGGAGTGCCGGTGGCCATGACCTATCTTGCGGATCATGTGACCTTGACGGGACGAATCGCAGCACCGGTGGTTCTGCAGAGAAACGCCCTCGATCAGACGGTGCCCGGGCGCTTTGATACGGTCTATCCCGCGCTCGCCGCGGCTGCGGGTAATGCGTCGAAAGTGACGGTGTTGCCACTGGTGGGTGAAGGGCACTGTGCGTTCACGCACGAGCAAATAGGCAAAGCTTTTGACGTTCTGGTCGAGAAGAGCGCCCAGCACGGAGAGCATTAGCCGTTAGGGACTCGATCCGGAAATTCGGATCGAGTCCCCCGAACGTTTCGAGTTACGGACTGGCGTTGCCTTCTTTCTTTGCCTGCGGATGCTGCTGCTCGAGATGTTCGCGGCACACCGCGTAGCCCTGGTCAGGCTGATCAGCGCCATGCTGGCGCAACCAGATTTCCGCCTGATGGGCGTCGTAGCAGCGTGCCACTGCCAGCAGGCTGAAGCCGTTGGGGTCGGTCAGTTTAAGATTGAGTGGCTTGGCGTTGTGCATGGCCTCAAGCATGTCGACGCGATCATCCATGATGGCGTAGGTGAAGTACGGGAAGTTCCGGTCGTCGCGTGAGTTGGGATCGACGCCGTACCGCATCAGCACTTTCACCACGGCGACACTGTTGGGCCCCCTGTTGCCGAGTGCGATGCTGATCGGCGTGAAGTCGCAATCGGTGCACGGCTTGCCGGTTACGGCATTGTTGTCGCGCTTGAGCATGGCCTCGACCACATCGGGGCGTGGGCCTTCCGGCAACCATCCGATGTTCAACCGGAGATAACGGGTAAGCAGCGCATTGCCGCCGACCGGGTAAGGCAGGTCGACACGCAAGCCATGGTTGAGCATGTCGAGGAAGCGATCCGGTGTGCTGCGCGCCAGATAGGCGAGCGAGTCCCGGTCGTCGGTGATGCCATTGACGAAGCTACGGGACAGATCGCCACCATGCTTGAGCAAGGGCTCCACGGCCTGCCAGTCGATCACTTTGTCTTGCAGCACCGTCGCGCGAACCAGTGGATCGATCACCTCCGGCGGAAGCTTGTTGCCGTGGGCCTGGGCATGCTTGAACACCGAGTCCAGCACCACGGGATAGAGCTTGGGATGGCGGCGGGCAGCCAACAGCACGTCGACGTCGGTTGGGTCCACGCCATGTTTGATCAGTCGGTCGATGCCAGTAGTGTCGTCCTTGCCGGCGTCCTTGCCGGCGTCGATGGCGGCGCGGAAGAGTGCACGCGCATCCTTCTGCGAGGGCTTGGCCACCGTCCACAGCAGTTCGAACACCGGTTCGGGTGCGGGTGGTGAGAATGCACGCGTCAATGTCGCTCGGGCGACGTTGCTGTCGGAGAGTGGCAACTCCAATGCTCCCAACGCCTGCAACTGCGTGAGGGCCTGCATGGCTTGTGCCTCGGGCATACCGAGGGTGTAGCGGGCGACGTCAGTGACGCTCTGCGCATCGTCAGCCTGGGGCTTTGGCAGGCGCGGCAAGATGTCTTCGTTGAACGTGGTGAAGTACTCGGCCTGCAGGGGAATCGCCGGGCTGGTATCGAAGAGCGGCGTGTTGCGCATGAGCCAGTGCCGCGCGCCGCTCCACCAGGTGAGCTGACCTTGATCGTCGCGTGGCTGCTCACCAGCCTTGAGCAGGAGTTTCGCTTCGGTCAGCGTGGCCGCGCGATTCGCATCCAGATCGACGGCCGTATAGGTATCGAGACTGAGCAGCTCGTCCAGGTGCTGGCCGCAGATCACAGCGGCCTGTCGTTCCGGCGGCAGCGCGTGGAAATACTTCCTATAGTTCTCGGGCAGGGCATCGAAGGCCGCCTGCGTGATCGCCGGCGCCTGCTTGCCCGGACAGGTAAAGCTGGTGGCCTCCTTGCCGACAGTGGCCTTGGCCAACGGAGGCGGCGCTGCTGGCGAGACGCCCTTGGCCTCCACGCGGTAGAGGTCCTGGCCATCGACCTGGAATCCACTGGTCACGATCATCAGGGAGTCGGTGCCCATGTGATACGTGCCGAAATTCTGGCCGGTAATCGCCGTGGCCTGATACGCCGTGCCTTTGGCTGCCTTGATGAACAGGAAACCGTCGCCGGCCAACACACAGCCATGCGCCATCGGCATGTCAAGGTCGGGCGCGTGGGTGACGTCCTCCAGCACAACGGTATCGCTTGCCCAGTTGCCGTCGTCTCCCTTGCTGCGGGCAAGGAAGCCGCTCTTGCTGCGTTCGATGCGGATGAAGCTGGGTGTGGCGGGTTTCGTTGCGAAGTCGCCTATCCAGGCCTCGCAGCCTGGCAGGCGTGCGGCCGTGGCTTTTGGCGTGGCGGCACGCGCGTCGACGGGGAGCATGCCGGGCATCAGCAGGCCCAGGGCAGCGGTGAGCAGCAGCGGGCAGTGAAGCGAGGTGTAGCGGGCAGGGCGAGTGGATACACCCCGAGAGGTGACGGTCCTTCGTTCAATCACGGCAGATGTCCTTGAAGCCGGTTAAAAAAGCAGGAGCGAAATGGTAGATGACGTACGTGCGTATGACCTAACCAAACGCTTTTGGGCTGCCGACAGTCTACCGACAGAGATGAATGCTGGCCGGCTCGGGGTTCGGCAGTCGCCTTCAGTCCGATGCACGGACCTATTTGTTGCGTCAAACTCGCATCGCTCCGCTTGATCGGTTCATAGGGACACCCATCCTCTCGTCGAAAGGATCGAACTGCATGCGTTGGTTGGCTATTTGTCTGGCTCTAGGGATGGCCGCGCCTGCCGCCGCCAGTGACGATTTCCAGTTTCGCGCTGAGTACGGCCCTCATGCGGTCGGCTTCAAGGTGGTCCAGCAGTACGACGCCAGCCGAAGTTATCGCAATGGTTTCGATGCCGTCACGGGAGAGACCGATCACGGACCGCAAGCGCGTCCGATACAGACCTTGATCTGGTATCCCGCGACGTCGCCCGGGCGTGCGCTCATCTATGACGATTATCTGCAGTTGATGGCGACCGATGATCGATTCGATCTTGGCGCGAACGAAGTGAAATACCGTACCGAACAGGAGCTGCGCGAATATCTCACTTTGGGCGCCAGTGCTGCCCACATCGACAGTGTGCGCAAGCAAGCTGTTCACGCCACGGGCGATGCGCCAGCGGAACAGGGGAGGTTCCCGCTGATCATCTACGCACCGAGCGACAGCTCAGCGGCGTTCGAAAACGACATGCTTTGCGAATATCTCGCGAGCCATGGTTACGTGGTGATCGCCAGTCCATCGCGTGGTGCGCACGCACGCTATATGACCGACGGGCGTGTGGCGGATGACGTCGAAAGCACTCGGGCGCAAGCCGCGGACATCGGATTCCTGATTGGTTATGCCGCCACGCTTCCTGATGTGGATCCGGGCAAAGTCGGTGTGGTGGGATATAGCTGGGGCGGCTTGGGCAACACTTTTGCGGCCGTTGCGGACAGCCGTATCCGTGCCTTGGTGGATCTGGACGGTTCCGTGCGCTATTTCCCCAAAGTGCTGGCTGCCGCACCGGACGTGACACCGGACCGGATCACCGTGCCGTTGCTCTTCTTTGCCGACCGGGAGGACCCGTTGGGGCCGGGCATCGACTCCAGGCCCGGTAGTTTCGTCGCGCGCATCCATCACGCTGACGTGACCGAGATTGGGTTGCGCAAACTGTCCCACGACGAGCTGTCGGACGATGGCCTTCGCTTTCTCAGCGAAACCAGCCATCAAGGAGACACGCTGAAGGATCGGGAAGAGAGCTACGCCTGGCTGGCGCGCTATACGCTCGCATTTCTGGATGCTACGTTGAGATCGGATCAGGCCGCTGCCCAGTTCCTGGCGGCGACGCCTGCGTCGAACCATGTGCCAGCCGACGTGCTGCGCATCGCCTATCGTCCGGCGGCGGGCGACGGCCCTTCCATGCAGGGCTTTGCGAAGTTGCTTCACGATCGCGGCTTCAGTCACGCGATCGATGCGTATGCCGCTTATACGAAGGAACATCCGGCGTTCCATATACTCGACGACACCTTCGCGGCGTGGTTCTCCTCGTTATTGGACGTCGGGCGTAGCGGTGATGCCATCGGCCTGTGCCAGCTCTGGACGCATGTTTACCCCAAAAGCCTTGATGCGTGGACCGACCTGGGCGCCGCGTACGAAGTAGCGGGAAAGCCCGCGTTGGCCATGTCCAGTTACCACGAGATCCTGAAGATCGATCCGCACAATCACATCGCCAAGCAGCGCATGGCATCGTTGGCATCGGAGAAGCGTGGGTAGCGCTACTCGCGATGATTCCCGAGTCCATGCGGGCGATCCGATGAAAAGTCGGTGCTTCGCAAGACATGGGTCTGCGTAGGCTAGCGAGCTCTCTGTTACGAGGGCTCGCCATCCTGGCTATCGGCGATGAACTTGGTAAGCAAGCGCTTCAGCTCGGCGAATTCCGTTTTGCTGAAGCGCTTCAACCGGCGGTTCAATACCTGCGGGGCGATCTCTGAGATCTTCTCGGCGATCGCATGGCCTTCGTCCGTCAGTTCAAGCTGGAACACACGACGATCTTCGTCACTTCGCTGACGCGTAAGCAGACCCTGCGACTCCAGCTTGTCGAGCATGCGCGTCATCAGGCCAGTGTCGATGGCGAGTAGCTTGGATAACTCGAAGGGGGTGCGCGCGAGGCCACGGGCCAGCGAGAGGAAGATGCCCATCTGCTGGCTGGTTACGCCCAGGCCCTTGAGCGCTGTATCCATATCCGCGGCCACCAGGTTGCGCGACTTGGACAGCATGAAGCCCAGGCTTTGCGTGACCTTGAAATTCTTCCTGTTGTAGTGGTCCATGGATTGCCTCGCTGTTCAAAACCGCTTGGTCGTCAGTGTCCTGCTGCCGCCGCGCCGGCTCCTGCACCTTTTCCGGGGTGGGTGACCCAGATCAGGGGAATGATGGCGATAAACAGGATCGCCGATAGCCAAAAGACATCGTTGAGGCCAAGCATGGCTGCCTGCGCTGTCAGTTGACCCTCGAAGAATGCCATGGCGCGGTCGGCACTGATATGGAGCGTTCCCTGCAAGGCGGCGATGCTCTGGACGAATGTCGCATTGTACGGTGTGGCCTGCTCCACCAGCTGTGCGTGATGCAGGATCGTACGGTTGCTCCATGCCGTGCTGAACAGCGAGGTACCTACGGCGCCCGCGAACACACGTACGAAGTTTGACAGACCAGCTGCCGCTGGAATCCTGTCCGGCGTCAGGCCAGACAAGATGATGGCCGTTAGCGGTACAAAGAACAGCGCCGTCGGTATGCCCTGCAGCAGGGTGGGCAGTACGAGGGTATAGACGTCTACACCAGTGGTGTAGTTGGAGCGCATGAAGAACACCATGGCGAAGCCTACGAACGCGAGCGTAGCGAGGACGCGCGAGTCTGACTTCGGCATGATCTTGCCCATGACCGGCGCCAGCAGCACGGCGAATATGCCCAGTGGCGCGGTGACCATGCCGGCATCTACCGAACGATAGCCAAGGTATTCCTGAATCCATTGCGGCAATAACACCAGGTTGGCGAAGAACACGGCGTACGCCACGGAAATGGCAATCGTGCCGCCCAGGAAATTACGGCCCGCGAAGAGACGCAGGTCGACGATGGGTTTTTCCTCAGTCAATTCCCAGATGAGGAAGAACGCAAAGGCGATGATGGCGAACACGGCCAACACACAGATGATCGGGGAGTCGAACCAGTCGAGGTCCTTGCCCTTGTCGAGCAGGATTTGTAACGCGGCTACCCACGCGATGAGTGAAAGCAGGCCAACCTTGTCAATCGGCAACTTCTTCGCTGGCGTTTCGCGGTCGCGATAAAGCAGCCACACGACGGCGGCGGCGAACAGGCCCACGGGTATGTTGATGTAGAAAATCCACGACCAGCTGTAGCTGTCAGTAATCCAGCCACCAAGCGCAGGACCGGCGATGGGGCCCACCGTTGCAGTCATGGCCCACAGCGACAGTGCGCTGGAGCTTTTGTCCTTGGGAAAGGTGGTGAGCAGCAATGCTTGGGACAGCGGTACCAGTGGGCCGGCGGCGGCGCCTTGAAGGATGCGCGCGGCCAGCAGGATGGGCAGCGTTGGGGATACGCCGCAGAGCCAGGACGAGAATACGAACAAAAGGATCGAGCCGACGAACAACCGCACCTGGCCGATGCGTTGCGTGAGCCAACCCGTGAGCGGAATGGAGATGGCGTTGGCAGCAGCGAACAACGTGATGACCCAGGTGCCTTCGTCCACCGACACGCCGAGGTTGCCGGAGATGGTCGGCACGGCGACGTTGGCGATGGAGGAGTCCAGCACGTTCATGAAGGTGGCTAGCGCAACGGCGATGGCGCCAAGCGCGAACCGTGCCCCGGTCAATGGGGCAGGGGTGGCGGCGGGGGATTGCGGATTCATGCTGAAGTCCGGTGGGATGCCGATGACTGCGGGCTGATACCGGCAGTTATTTGATAAGTCAGATAAATGCACAGAAAGAAGGCGGAACAGGCCAAGGTCGCATGCGTCTTGGGATATCAACGATGCGCCCACGGGGTGTTCCGCCATGGTGGTCGGCACATTATCTGACTAGTCAGATAAATACAAGTCACCGGCGGGCGTGGCGTGTTCAGGTAC
>NZ_JAELTQ010000184.1 GCF_016428905.1 Dyella sp. ASV24
TGGCCGTCTTCGTAGCGATCGTCCAGCACAAAGTGGCCAGCGCGGAAATCGTCCGCCAGCACATCCAACTCACGCTTGAGCGCCGCCGCCTCGTCCGCACTCACGACGCCGATGTTGGCCAGGCCCTCGACGTGCGCCTTGCTCGCGGTGATGTCGTGCAGGAAGAACTCGCGATCCAGCAGCACGTCGTCGCCGGCCAGGAACGCCATGATGCGTGCGTCGATCTTGATGTTGGATTTCTGCCAAAGGGGTTGGGTCATTGAATTGTCCTGCCAGCGTAGTGAAGCGCGACCTCTTGCTCGTCATTCCGGCGCAGGCCGGAATCCAGCTGCGGCAACGCTCGATTTTCGTGAAAGCGCTCAGTCACTCATCTCGCGAAGACTAAGGGACATCGCTACTGGATTCCGGCCTACGCCGGAATGACGGTCAAGAAACCGGAATCGCCGTGTACTCGTCCACGCCAATGGCGCGATTGATGTTCTGCATGGCCTGGGTCGCCGCGCCCTTCAACAGGTTGTCCAGCGTTGCGACCACCACCACGCGCTTACCATCGTTAGATACCGCGAAGCCGCCGATATCAGCGTGGTGCTTGTGCGCGATCTGGCTGACCCAGGGCGCTTCGTCGACCACGTGCACCAGCTTCTCGCCTTCGTACGCGGCCTTGAAGCGATTGACGATGTCCTCGCGCTTCACCTGGCGCGCCAGGTAGAGGTTGGTCGTAACGGTAAGGCCACGGAAATGCGGCGCCACGTGCGGCATGAACTCCACCGGCACGTTGAGATGGCGGCTGGCCTCCTTCTCGTGCATATGGCCGGTAAGCGAGTACGGCATCAGGTTGTCGCGCAGTTTCTCCGGATCGTTCTTGTCGGACGGCGTGGTGCCCGCGCCCGAATAACCCGATACGCCGAAGCTCACCGGCGGCGCTGCGAGCAGATCCTTCAGCGGAGCGATCGACAATTGGATCGCTGTCGCGTAGCAGCCGGGATTGCTGATGCGCTTTTCACCACGCCAACGCCCACGGGTCAGCTCAGGCAGGCCGTAGTACCACTTCTCGTTGAAACGGTAGTCCGCCGACAGGTCGACGATAAGCGTGTCCGGCTTCGCCTTGTCGATGGCCTCGACGAACGGCGCGGCCTTGCCGTTGGGAAGCGCGAGCACGACGACGTCTGCGCCCTGCGCGGCGACTGCTTCCGGATCGAGACTGGCGTAACGCAGGTCGCCGTGGAAGCCATCCACCTGCTCGGCCACACGCTGGCCGTCCAATTCACGCGAGGAAACGAAGGCCAGTTCCAGCGACGGGTGCGCCGCCACCAGACGGATGAGTTCGGCGCCCGTGTGGCCGCGCGCGCCGACGATACCGATGCGATGTTTGGTCGTGCTCATGATTCAATCCACCAGGGTCGGCTGTCGCTGCGCGCAATGGGCGACGCAACGGGCGATCGTCTCGAAATCTTCAATGCCATACCAGAACACTTTCCAGCGCGGCTGCTTGAGGCAACCGTCCGATTCGGCGTAATAGAAGTGGTTGACGGCATTGCCGTGGCGCGAGCGCCAGAACAGCTGCGGATTTTCCTCACGCATCACCTGCCAAACGGCGCGACCCAGGCCCTCGCCCTGCGCATCGTCGAGCACGGCGAACTTGTCCAGGTACGGCAGCCCATCTTCCAGGGTGAGGATCATCGCCGTGCGGTAGTTCTCGCTCACATAGACGCGGAACGGCTTGGTGCGCTCGAAGTAATCCGGCACCAGTGTGCGGCCAAAGCTCGACTCAATGAGCTCGCGCATGCGGGCGAGATCGATACCCTCCCACGACTCGAAGCGCTTCACCTTCTCGCCACGGCGCACCAGCGTGCCCGAGCCCTTATGCGTGAACAGTTCCTTGGCCAACTCCGACGGCTGGGTGATCGACACGGACGACGTGAGCGGCAAGTCATTCAGCAGATCTGCGATCTGCTCGATCTTCAGGCGCATGCCGCCGTTGATCCACGGCTGCGACATCAGGTGCTCGAACTCGGTACTCAGGTTGATCGAGTCGATGATGTTGCCCTTGTCGTCCAGCAGCCCGCCCGTGCCCGTAAGGAACACGATCTTGTACGGCTGCAGCACGCGCACCAGCTCGTTGGCGGCGAAGTCGGCGTTGACGTTGAGAATCTGACCCTCTTCCGTCTCGCCCAGGCTGGCGATCACCGGAATGGAACCAGCACGCAGGCTGGCTTCGATCGGCGCGAGATTGATGCTGCTGACCTTACCCACCAGACCATAGGTGTCGCGATCCAGATAGCTCGCCGTGAACACACCCGACAGCACCGACGTGGCGCGGGTGTCCATGGTCTGCAGTGCCTCGACCAGGCGCAGATTCTGATCCTGGAATACCTTGCGCACGATGGCCAACGCCTTGGGCGTGGTCACACGCAGGCCGTTTACCGTGTGCTTCTCGATACCCGCGGCCGATAGCTCTTCGTCCAACTGCGGACCCGCGCCATGCAACACGATGGGCGTCAGGCCGACCTGCTGCAGGAAGGTCAGCGACGAGGTCAGTGCCGGCAGATCGTCGCGCAGTACGGCGCCGCCGACTTTCACTACGGCGAAGCGCTTGGCATCGAGCTGCGAGAAGCGCTTGAGGTATTGCTGGATCTCCTTCGCGCTACCCATGCTCGAAAGCAGGCGGACGATGGTTTTCCGGGTGTGCTTGTGGGCTTCCACTGTTGCTTAGCTCTTGTCGATGATGCGATGAATGGTGTCGGCGTAGTGCTTCAGCTGATCGAGCGAGACCCACTCGTCAGCGGTGTGCGCCTGGGCGATGTCGCCGGGGCCGTAAACAAAGCTGATATAGCCGGCGGCGGAGAACAGCGCCGCCTCGGTCCAGAAATCCACGGCATTGCCAATGGGGATGTTCAGCTCGTCAGCCAGATCGCGCGCAGCCAGGCGACGGGCTTCCGCGGTAGCCGTGTCACCCGCCGGCAGCGAGTCGCCACGGAACAGTTCTTCGAACGACACCGGCTGCGGCTCCACCAGCGTGCGGAAGGTCTGCAGCAGCTGGTCCGGCGCCATGGTCGGCAGCGGACGGAAACCGAAACGCACCTCCGCCGACGGGGCGATCATGTTGGCTTTGATACCGCCATCCACGCGACCAATATTGAAGCGCAGACCGGTGAGTCCACCGAAACGCTCGTGCGCCTGCTTCTCCACGTAATCCAGCGCTGCGGCGCTCCAGCGTACGGCCTGGTGCACGGCGCTGTCGCTCGGCTTCTGCTCACCGGAGGCATGCCCGGCACTGCCCTTGAAGCGCATATGCACGGAATGGATGCCACGATGCGCCAGCACGGCTTCGCCCTTGGTCGGCTCGGCCACGATGATGGCGTCGTACGCCGGCTTGTCCTTGAGAAAGCCCGCGATGCAACGCGGATCGTTGGCTTCCTCGTCGGTGGACAGCAGCAGCGCCATGTCGCCCTTGGTCACGTTGGCGACCGCCACCAGCGCAGCCGCCGCACCCTTGATATCGCAAGCGCCCAGGCCAATGGCGCGGTCTTCCGTCACGCGAAGCTCGTGCGGGCTCGCCGTCCAATGCGGCGAATCCGGCACCGTATCCAGGTGCACGTTGAACAGCACCTTGGGGGTTCCACGCACGGCATACAGCGTCACGGCGCCTGCGCCGTAATCCGTCACGGTGACGTCGAAGCCCGGCAGGTTATCCCGCAGGTAATCGAAGATGCCGCCGGTACCAATTTCACGCGGCGGATTGCGCGTGTCGTAGCTGACCAGCGCACGAAGATGTCGAAGGGTATCGTCCAGTAGTGAGCTCATGAAATCCGTCGTTATAGATGCGTCGCCAAACCCGTTACGAACGAGCCAGCTGATAGATACCCGGCCGATAGATTTCCATCAGCGTGTCGGGGCGCGAAGGCGCGGTAAAACCATGCCGGGCGTAAAGCTCATGGGCATCGAAGGTCGCCAGCGTGAAGCGGCGCAACCCCTGCAGATCAGGATGCGCCATCACCGCATCCACCATCTGCTTGCCATACGCCTTGCCGCGATGATCGGGCAGCACGAACACGTCGACCAGGTTGGCGAAGGTCGCGTAGTCGGAGATGACCCGCGCAAACGCCACCTGGTGGCCGTTTACATAGCCGCCAAAGCACAGCGAATGTTCGATGGCCCGACGCACCGTCGACAACGGAATGCCCTGCGCCCAGGTAGACCCGGTCGAAAGGAACCCGTGGATCAGCGCGAGATCGAGCTGATCCTTGTCGGTGGAGATATGCAGGTTTTCGTCCATCACGCCGTGCTCCTGGCCGTGCTTAGCCGCGATTGATTTCCGCCCAAAGCGTGCTGCTCATGCCGAACAGCTTGATGAAGCCCTCGGCCTCTTCCACGCCCCAGTCCGCCGACTGGGCATAGGTCGCGCCCTTGGCATTGAGGATGTGTGGCGAACGAACTTCCACCGCAGTCACTTGTGCGCCTGAAGTTTCCAACACCACTTCACCGTTGACGGTGCTCTGGCTGGAAGTCAGGAACGCTTCCAGGTCGGTCTTGATCGGATCATGGAAGAAGCCCTCGTACACGACCTCCACCCACTTGCGCGCCACTTCCGGCTTGAAGCGGTTCTGCTGCTTGGTCAGCACGGCCTCTTCCAGCGCGCGGTGTGCGGTGAGCAGCGAGATCAGACCCGGCGCTTCGTACACGATGCGGCCCTTGAGGCCGATGGTGGTGTCCCCGGTATACATGCCACGACCCACGCCGTACGGCGCAAACAGTTCATTGAGCTTGGCCAGCAGCTTGTCGCCCGGCTGCTTTTCGCCGTTGAGCGATACCGCCTCACCCTTCTCGAAGCCCAGGGTGACCGTGAGCTTGTCGGACGGCCACTCAGAGCGGGGCTTGCACCAGCCACGCGCGCCCTCGCCCGGGGTCTTCCAATGGTCGATCTCACCACCGGAAAGCGTCACGCCCAGCAGGTTCTCGTTGATGGTGTAGCTCTTCTGCTTGGCGCGGACTTCAAAACCACGCTCTTCCAGATAGGCCTGCTCGTAGGCGCGCGTCTGTGTATGTTCCTTCTGGATCTCGCGGATCGGCGCCACGATCTGGTAGTCGCCCAGCGCCTTCACAGCCAGGTCGAAACGGACCTGGTCGTTGCCCATGCCGGTGCAGCCGTGGGCGATGGCCTTGGTACCCAGCTCTTTGGCGCGCGCAATGGCGGCGTCCACGATCAGGTAGCGGTCGGACACCAGCAACGGGTACTGGCCCTGATAAGCCTCGCCAGCCTGCACGAACGGCTTCACGAAACCGTTCCAGATTGCCGGACCGCCGTCGACAGTGACATGGCTCGCCACGCCCAATTCCTTGGCGCGCTGCTCGATATAGGCGCGCTCCTCGGCGTCCACACCACCGGTGTCAGCGAAGACGGTGTGCACGGCCCAGCCGCGCTCCTTGAGGTAAGGCACGCAGAAGCTGGTGTCGAGGCCACCGGAGAAGGCGAGAACGATGTCTTTGCTCATGACTTGCGAATCCTGAAATGGATGGCTAAACGAAGATGATTAGATGGATTCAACCACGATGCGCGGTTCCACACGCACCGGGAAGTTCACGGAATTGGCAATGAAGCAACCGTGGTGCGCGGGATCGTGCGCAGCCTCGGCCTTGGCCGCGTCGCTGTCGGCCGTAATGGTGACGATGGGATGCAACACCACCTCGGTGAAGTGACCGCCATGGGCGTCCGTTTCCATTGCGCCCTCGGCGCTATCGGTGTACGCCGTGACGACCACGCCGGCGAGCACGGCCTGATGCAGGTACGACAACATGTGGCAGGTGGATAGCGCCGTCACCAGCATATCCTCCGGATTGTGCTTGCTGGCATCGCCGCGAAACATCGGGTCGGACGAGCCCGCCAGCATCGGCTTGCCTGCAATGCGGATCTCATGCCCGCGACCGTAACCTTGGTAAGTCTTGGTGCCAGTGCCCTGGTTACCCGTCCAGGTGACATCGACCTTGTAGCTGTGCTGATGCGTATGGCTCACGACCTACCCCTTTCTTCGAGTGACATAAGATCGGCCAGCTCTGCATCGCCGCGACCGGCGCGTTGCCGCAATCCGTCAAGAACACCCGCGCGATTCGCATCGGGGTGGTTCTGACTCAGCTTGAACTTGCCTTCGATGCGATCGATGGAAATCTCCAGACCTACGATGGCGCGCAGCGACTTTTCGATGTGGTCTTCCGGTGCATCCGACACGCTCCAAGGCTCCGGTTGGCCAGCCTCGTGGCGATCGGTCAGGCGCTCCAGCAGTTCGCGCAACCACGCGGCGTCGCTGGTCGTGCGCAGGCGGCCATGTACGTGTACGACGGCGTAGTTCCACGTCGGCACTTCGCGATGCGTTTCTCGCTTGCTGGGGTACCAGTTCGGGCTTACGTAGCCGTCCGGGCCGCGGAAGATCACCAGCACCTCGGCGCCATCCATGCGCGACAGCTCGTTGCCGCGCGCGACATGCCCGTGGAGTTTTCCGTCCTCCAGCTCAAGCGGCAGATGATTCGCCGCCAGACCACCCTCGCCCTGCGTCACCACCGTGGCGAACGGATACGCATGCATCAGTGCGTGCAGCTTCTCGCTGTTCGCTTCCTTGAAATGCGTGGGTACGTACATGATCAGCGCTGCCCCATCAGCGAGGCCATCACCGCCTTCTGTACGTGCAGGCGGTTCTCAGCTTCGTCGATGGCGATGCAGGCGGGTGAATCCATCACTGCATCGGTCGCCTTGACGTTGCGGCGCAGCGGCAGGCAATGACTGAACAGGCCGTTGTTGGTCAGCGCCATTTTTTGCTCATCCACGATGAAGTGCTTGTTGGCTTCACGGATGGGCTTTTCCTGATCCCAGCGACCAAAGAACGGCAGCGCACCCCAGCTCTTGGCGTACACGACATCGGCGCCACGATAGGCTTCCTCGATATCGTGACTCACCTTGAGCGAGCCACCGTTCTCCTTGGCGTTCTCGTAGCCAAACGCCATGTAGCGCTCGTCGAGCACGTAGTCAGGCGTGGGGCACAGCAGGGTCACGTCCATGCCCATCTTGGTGGCGATGAGCAGGGCCGAGTTGGCCACGGCCGTATTGAGCGGCTTGGGGTGGTACGTCCAGGTGAGTACGTACTTTTTGTTCTGCAGATTGCCCAGGTGTTCCTTCAGCGCCAGCGCGTGCGCCAGTTCCTGGCACGGATGGGTGATGGTTTCCATGTTGATCACCGGCACCGTGGCGTACTTGGCGAACGCCTTGATGACGTTGTCTTCGCGATCCACCGCCCAGTCCTGGAATTTCGGAAAAGCACGCACAGCGATCAGATCCACATAGCGCGACAGCACGCGCGCCACTTCCGCGATGTGCTCTTCGGTATCACCGTCCATCACCGTGCCGACCTCGAACTCGATCGGCCATGCGTCCTTGCCCGGCGCCAGCACGATGGCATGGCCACCCAGGTGGAAAGCTCCCAGCTCAAAGCTGGTACGCGTGCGCATGGAGGGGTTGAAGAACATCAGCGCTACCGACTTGCCTGCCAGCTGTTGGCCGCGCGGCGAGCGCTTGAAAGCCGATGCCTGCTCGAGCAGCGCATCGATCTCGGCGCGACTGTAATCCTGGGTGGTCAGAAAGTGGCGGAGCGTCATGGTGGAGGTTGCCCTTGTCGAATCGTCGGAATCCAGAAACAAAAAAACCCGGCTGCTAGCCGGGTTTTGTCGTCGATGCACGTTAAACGCGTGCGACAGCCTACCCGGCCAATTGGCGGAGCAGCGGTCGGCGAGCACGCGACGTCATCCCAGCGGCCATGCGGGCGCTAGTGAGGACAGTGGCGGTATAGACGCTGTCTCTTATACACATCTCCGAGCCCACGAGACAGGACAGGCCATCTCGTATGCCGTCTGCTGCTTGAAAAGGGGGGGGGGGGGGGGGGGGGGGGGGGGGGGGGGGGGGGGGGGGGGGGGGGGGGGGGGGGGGGGGGGGGGGGGGGGGGGGGGGGGGGGGGGGGGGGGGGGGGG
>NZ_JAELTQ010000185.1 GCF_016428905.1 Dyella sp. ASV24
GCCACGGTCTGTGCGCCCGATGCAGCGCGATTGGTTGAACGCTTGTCTGGCATCGCGCATGCGCTGGGGCGTGATCAGCAGGCCGATCCGGCAGTGGGCAAGCTGATGGAAAATAAGTGAGCGCTTGATGGCTGTAGACGCGCACGGGCGTGCGCTTGCAGCGATTGATCGCACCACGTTGCAGTGTGCTGGTGCGAAAGCACGCTTCTACAAAATCAAGCTCAATGTGCATAAAGAAAACGGGGCCAGTGGCCCCGTTTTCTTTGCTGGATTCCCCGGAAAGATCAGGCCAGGTTCTTGGCCGCGAAGTCCCAGTTGACCAGGTTCCAGAACGCCTCGATGTACTTCGGACGGGCGTTGCGGTAGTCGATGTAGTACGCGTGTTCCCACACGTCGCAGGTCAGCAGCGGCTTGTCGCTGCCAGTGATCGGCGTGGCGGCGTTCGACGTGTTGACGATGCCGAGCGAGCCATCCGGACGCTGCACCAGCCAGGTCCAGCCCGAGCCGAAGTTGCCGACGGCCGACTTGGTGAACTCTTCCTTGAACTTCTCGACCGAGCCGAAGGCCTTGTTGATCGCATCGGCCAGCTTGCCGGTCGGCTCGTTGCCGCCCTTCGGGCTGAGCGAGTGCCAGTAGAAGGTGTGGTTCCAGACCTGAGCGGCATTGTTGAACACGCCACCGGAGGACTTCTTGATGATGTCTTCCAGCGAGGCGTTCTCGAACTCAGTGCCCTTGACGAGGTTGTTGAGATTGGTCACGTACGCCTGGTGATGCTTGCCGTAGTGATACTCCAGCGTTTCGGCGGAGATGTTCGGCTCCAGCGCATTCTTTTCATAGGGCAAGGGGGGGAGTTCGAATGCCATGTTGTGGCTCCTGGGCGTTGGCTGAGGAAAGGGGGTCGGGCTTGGAATGGCCGAGGACCGGCGACCCGCACACGACTGATACACTACCGATCTCACTGCATTCTAGCGATGATTGACCCGAGTTATGGACGTTAACGAGCGAATCAAGGCCGTGCTGGCCGAACATGCCATCGTGCTCTTCATGAAGGGCACGCCGCAGTTCCCCATGTGCGGCTTCTCCAGCCGCGCGGCGCAGGCATTGAAGGAAGCGGGCGCGCAGTTCCACGCCGTCAACGTGCTGGCCGATCCGGAGGTCCGTGCGGCGCTGCCGCATTACGCGAATTGGCCGACGTTCCCGCAGCTCTTCATTCAAGGCGAGCTGATCGGTGGTTGCGACATCATGGAGGACTTGAAGGCCTCGGGTGAACTTGCCCGCATGGCGGCGGATGTCGCCGGAGCCGACTCCTGATGACGCTTCCCCTGCTTCGTTTGCCGGATGCCTGGGAGCTTGCCCCTGGTTCGTTGGATGGCCGGGTCGTGCTGGTCACTGGCGCCTATGGTGGGCTTGGCGCCGCCGTGGCTCGTGCCGCATCACGGGCCGGCGCCACGGTTGTCATTACGGGTCGCCGCAAGCGTCAGCTCGAGCAGCTTTACGACGCCATGGTGAGCGAGGGCTTGCCGGAGCCGGTGATCCATCCGCTCGATCTTGAAGTGGCTACGCCCAGTGATTACGAAGCGTTGGCCGATGGTCTTGAGCGTGACTTCGGTCGGCTCGATGGCGTCGTGCATGCCGCGGTCAGCTTCAAGGAGCTGACGCCGCTGGCCGTGCACAAGCCTGACGACTGGTTGCGCGTGATGCACGTCAACGTGTCCGCCCCCTTCGCATTGACTCAAGCGTGTTTGCCGTTGCTCACCCGCGCGCCGGATAGTGCCGTGGTATTCGTGCTCGACAATCCGGAGCTATTGCAGCGCGCGCATTGGGGGGCATACGGCGTGTCAAAGTCCGCGTTGGAGCGGCTGGTGGAAATCCTCCATCAAGAGACTGAATCATCGTCGCTGCGTGCGCATGCACTGGTGCCTGCGCCGATGCGTACTACGCTGCGCCGCGCGGCGTACTTTGGCGAAGACACCATGATCCAGCCGTTGCCGGATGCCACGGCGGACGCGGTGGTACATCTGTTGGGTGCGCAGGGCAAGGCTGCGCGTGGCGCAGCGCTCGACCTGCGCGTGCGGGCATGACCATGACGCAGGAGTCCTGCTGACATGGAAGCGCAGATGACCACACTCTCGGCGGCGATCCTGTTGTTCCTCATCATGGATCCGCTGGGAAATATCCCGATCTTCCTCAGCCTGCTGAAGGACGTGCCGCCCAAGCGTCGCCGCAAGGTGATGATCCGCGAGTTGCTGATCGCACTAGGCGTGCTGCTCGGCTTTCTGGTGGGCGGCCAGCACATCCTGAAGGTGCTGCAGCTACGACAAGAATCCATCAGCATTGCTGGTGGCATCGTGCTGTTCCTGATTGGTATCCGCATGGTGTTCCCCCCCGCGGACGGCGGCGGTATTTTTGGCAAGCCGGGGGAGGGCGAGCCTTTCATCGTGCCCATGGCGATCCCAGGTGTGGCGGGACCATCTGCCATGGCAGCTTTGTTGTTGCTTACCAACACGCAGCCGGGCCGCACGGCGGACTGGGCCATCGCCCTGTTGGGCGCATGGTTGGCAACATCCGTGATCCTGCTGTGTTCCACCTACCTTTTCCGCTGGCTGGGCGAAAGCGTACTCACGGCCCTTGAGCGCGTGATGGGCATGCTATTGATCGCGCTGTCAGTGCAAATGTTCTTGAGCGGCGTGGCCGCGTATTTGCATCTGGCCGTTTGAAACGCGGTCAAATGCCACCGGCGCGATCTTTCGTCCTATCCGCATAACCTTGCTGTCATAATCCGCCACCAGCATAAGGAAAATTCCAGGAGGCGGTCATGCTCAGCGTTGAACAGACCCTCACCGAACGTTTGCCATGGTTGGCGCAACATCCCATGATCCGCCGACCCGTCGCCGGCATGCTGGGCCGGCTGGCTGATGAGGATGGCTTCAATCGTGTGCTGACGACGCTTGGTGAGGCCGAAGGCTTCGATTTCGTCGAACGCGCGCTCGACTTGCTCGGCGTCAGCTACTACGTCAATCCGCGCGAGCGCGAGAACATCCCCGTTGAGGGTGGCGTCATGATCGTCGCCAACCATCCCCTGGGGATGATGGACGCGCTGACGTTGCTGCAGATGGTGGGTTCGGTGCGCAGCGACGTGCGCATCCTCGCCAACGACTGGCTGATGTCGATCGAGCAACTGCACAAGCTGTTGCTGCCGGTTGATGTATTCGGCAAGGGCGCCGCCTCGAAGATGCGCGACATCTATCGCGCGCTGGACAACGGTGAAGCGTTGATCGTGTTCCCCGCAGGCGAAGTGTCTCGCGTGGGGCCATCGGGTGTCAGCGACGGACGCTGGTCCGATGGCTTTGTTCGCCTGGCGCAGCGCAGTAGTGCGCCGGTGTTGCCCATCCATATTTCCGCCCGCAACTCCGCCATGTTCTATGGCCTGTCGATGCTGGCCAAGCCGCTGAGCACCGCCATGTTGCCGCGCGAAGCCATTTCACCGACGAGCCGGCGCGTGGGCTTCAGCGTGGGCCAACTGGTGTCGGCCGACGAACTGGAACAGCACAGCGGCGGTTCGACCAAGCGTGCGGCCAAGCTGATGCGTCGCCACGTGTATCGTGTGGGTCGTCATCGCGGCCTGATCTTTGGCGGACAGGCGCCGCTGGCGCATCCGGAGCCGACCGAGCGCGTCGTGACGGAGCTGCAGTCGCAGGCCGAAAAGCTTGCTGATCTCAGCGATGGCAAACAGATTCTGCTGTTCAAGGGTGCCTCCGATAGCGCCGTATTGCGTGAAATCGGCCGCTTGCGTGAGCTGACGTTCCGCAAAGTGGGCGAGGGCACAGGTGCGCGTCGCGACCTCGATGTCTACGACGCGCACTACGAGCATCTGGTGCTGTGGGATCCCAAAGCGCTGCGTATTGTTGGCTCTTATCGCTTTGGCCATGGCGGGCGGCTGATTGGCGAGCGCGGCATGGGTGCGCTTTACACATCCAGCCTCTTCAATTATTCGCCGGCGCTGGAATCGCGACTGGCTCAGGGTCTGGAGCTGGGGCGCAGCTTTATCGCGCCGGCCTATTGGCGCTCGCGTGCGCTTGACCAGCTGTGGCAGGGCATTGGTCTTTATCTGCAGCGCCATCCGGAACTTCGCTACCTGTTCGGTCCGGTGAGTATGTCGGTCGCTCTGCCGCGCGAAGCGCGTGAATGGATCGCAGCGGCGCATCAGCATTACTTTGGTGCGCCAGGGCTGGCGTCCGCACGGCAGCCCTTCGTGGTGTCGCCGGCCATTATCGACTTGGTCCGAGATGCATTGACGGGCCTCGATCCGGCGGCCGGTCTTGGCAAGCTCAAACATCATCTGGATGCGCTGGGTGTGAGCCTGCCGGTGCTCTATCGACAGTACGTCGACCTGGTTGAGCCGGAAGGCGTGCAGTTCCTCGACTTCGGCGAAGACCCCGGCTTCTCCGGGTGTGTGGATGGTTTGGTGATGCTCGATCTGGCCACCCTGAAACCGGCGAAACGCGCCCGTTACCTGGGCAAGTAACACGTATCGTTCGCGGGCATCCTTGCGGTTTGCCGCAAGGATGCCGTGGGTCGGCATCGCTATGTCGATCGGCGGCACCATCAAATTGGGCCCCCGTGATCGAACGGTAAATTTCTTGTAAAATACTTATGTAAACCTTACGGCGTTGGCCAGAGCACAAGGGGCTTTTGCCGTTCTGGCCGACGGTCACAACTGATTTCGTAATTTCGCCCGATCTTTCACTGATCGGGCTTTTTTACGCCCGGAGGAAACGTTTAAAATTACGTTAAATGGCATGAAATTGCGTTTATAGGCAAAGACTTGCGCAATATCTTTCGAATCATTCGAAAGATTTTTCAGCCATCACTGCTCGCGCGATCCTTTACTGCTGCTGCGACCTCCGGGAAGGCAGCCGACCTCCCTTTTTTTGTCAATTCTGGAATGACGACGATGAAACGAAACCACCTCTCGATGGCGATCGCCACCCTGCTTTGTATGACGGCAGGTTCCGCGTTTGCGCAGGACGCCAACAGCCAGGCGACCCAGCCGGCCACTACCAAGGAAGCGACGCCTCAGCGTTCCGGTGCGTCGAGCACATCCAACACCACCACGTCCAACGACACCAAGCGCGCTCAGCAGCTGGACACCGTGACGGTGCAGGCGCAGAGCCTGTCGCTGGGTGGTGGCCTGATGTCGGTGCAGACGGCGCCGAAGGCGGTTTCGACCATTTCGCGCGACGCCATCGTCAAGGCGGCCCCGGGTGGCACCTTTGTGCAGATGATCGACAGCATTCCGGGCGTGAATGCCTCGACCGACGACGTGAGCGGCCTGGCTAACGGCAACTACCAGATCCGCGGTTTCACCAGCGACGAAATCGGCACCACCGTGAACGGCGCGCCGATCAACGACAGCGGCAACTACAAGGTCTACTCGACCGAGTACGGCGACACCGAAAACATGGGTGACATCACCGTGCTGCAGGGCTACCCGGACGTCGACACCCCGATCGCGGGTGCTGCGGGTGGCGCCATTTCGTGGGTGACCATCGACCCGTCGCACACCGCTGGCCTCGACTTCAGCCAGAGCCTGGGCAACCACGACTACCGGCGCACCTATCTGCGCTTCAATACCGGTGATCTCGGTCCGGTGCGCGCCTGGGTGTCCTATTCCAACAACAGCTCCGATTTCTGGCGCGGCCCGGGCGACTTGAATGTCACCAAGGTCGACGGCAAGGCGCTCTGGACGATCAACGACGACAACTACATCTCGGCCTCGTTCCAGTACAACCGCGAGCGCAACTACAGCTACGACAGCCTGACCAAGGCGGCGATCCGTTCGGGCGGCTATTTCCAGAGCTACGACGAGGCCTACAGCCCGACCGATACGTACTACTGGAAGCTCCACACCAACCCGTTCACCAGCTGGCTCGCCAGCATGGACGGCGAGTTCAAGCTCGCTGACAGCCTGCGCCTGTCGGTGGTGCCGTACTTCTGGTACGGCAACGGCGGTGGCGGCGGCGGCTACAAGTTCACCGAATCTGCCGTGCCGCAGAACGTGATCGGCACCGCCGACCAGGATCTCAATGGCGACGGCAAGATCGGCGGCAGCGCCGTGGCTTACGACGTCAGCCAGACGTTCACCTACCGCCCGGGTGTCATCGCCAAGTTGAACCAGGACTTCGGCATGGACGACAGCCTTGAATACGGCTTCTGGTACGAGCGCACCCGCCAGCAGCAACAAGAGGTCTTCACCCCCGCCGTGGGCGGCGAGCCGGCCGATTTCTGGGGCACCACGGATCTGATCAAGTACTCCAACGGTGTGGTGCAGCGCCTGTACCGCGAGTACACGACTTCGGAAATCAAGAAGTTCTTCGCGACCAACACCTGGACGCCGAACGACAAGTGGACGATCACCGCGGGCGCAGCCTACTTCTGGGAATCGCGTGACGGCTACGACTTCGAAAACTGGGGCAGCCAGAGCACCAATCCGAAGCTCAACCAGTACGGCGGCGAAGGCAGCGCGACCTATCACAAGGTCAGCCCGACCGCTGGCGTGAAGTACCAGCTGAACGATCAGAACCAGTTCTACATCGGCGCCGGCCGCACCTACCGCGCTCCGATCAACGGCGCGTTGCTGCAGAACGTTGCCGTGGCCGACAACCCCAAGAACGCCGCCAACGCCGCCGCCGGCACCTACGGCAACAAGCCGGAGCAGGCGACGACCGTGGACCTCGGCTGGCGCTTCTACGCCGATCAGTTCTCGGCCAACGTCGATGCGTATGAGTCGCACCTCGTCAACAAGCAGATCTCCGGTTACGACAACACCACGGGTCAGACGGTGTACCTGAACCTGCCGAAGATGCACATGCGCGGCGTTACTGCCGAAGCCAGCTACAAATTCCTGCAGGACTGGACCCTGTATGGCAACTACTCGTACCAGAAGGCCATTCTCGACGGCGACGTGAACACGTTCGGCGATGGCACCTTCGCGACCAAGGGCAAGACCTTCCTGAACACGCCGAAGAACTCGGGCTATGTGCGCCTGGGCTACGACCATGGTCCGTTCTGGGCCAGCCTCGACGCCAAGTACCGCGGTCCGATCTGGGGTGACTGGATGAACACCGAGCAGGTCGGTGGCTACACGACCTTCAACTTGAATGCGGGCTGGAAGTTCGACGACTTCGCCACCTGGCTGCGCAACCCGTACATCAAGCTCAACGTGTTCAACCTGACCAACAAGCGTGCGCTGACCAACGCCAACAACATTGGCGCGTTCCTGGCCAGCAACCCGGGTGGCGTCTACAAGGATCCGAACACAGGCTCCGCACTGTTCGCCTCCGCACCGTACTACTCGCTGCTGGAAGACCGCACCTACATGGTCACCTTCGGCATCTCGTTCTTCTAAGCGAACCGAACCAACGCGAAAGCGATGGTCCAGAAACCGCCTCCTTCGGGAGGCGGTTTTTTTGTGCCCGAAGAAAAGTTACCGGGGCGTGGAAGTCTTGCGAAATTCGCAGGAACTAAACGCAAGAAGTGTGAGTGATTCGTCAAGAAGTTACGAAATTGTAATATACTGCGGTTACATTCGTCGCGATGAGCCCCGGTCGGCATATGATGCCGGGCACCCCGGGCGCATCTAAATTTATTAGGGAATCAGTCACTTAAGACGGTGGCGGAGGGGCATGGGACTCCTCTGGTCTGGTCCCATGCCTTTTTTGCGAATCTCTTAGGGGTTGAATCTCGATGAACCACTCTTTGCGCACAAAATTGCTGCCGGTAGCAATTGCGACGCTGCTCGCCACCGCTCCGGCTTTCGCCCAGGACACCTCGTCTTCCATCAGCGGTCGCATTGTCGACGGCAGCGGCCAGCCGGTTGCCGGCGCCACCGTGCAGATCGTCCATGAGCCCACGGGAACCACCAAGACCACCACC
>NZ_JAELTQ010000186.1 GCF_016428905.1 Dyella sp. ASV24
GTGCTGATCCAGGTGCGAGCGGCTGGCGTGAACCGCCCTGACGTGCTGCAACGCGAAGGCAACTACCCTATTCCGCCCGGCGCCAACCCGGTTCCCGGCCTGGAAGTGGCCGGTACCGTCGCAGCCATCGGCGACGGCGTCACCACACACGCCGTCGGTGAGGAGGTCTGTGCGCTCACCAATGGCGGAGGCTATGCCGAATACTGCGCCGTGCCCGCCGGGCAAGTGCTGCCGATTCCCAGGGGCGTTTCCATGCAACAAGCGGCGGCCATTCCGGAGACGTTTTTCACGGTATGGGCCAACCTGTTTCAACTGGGGCGCGCCCGCCGTGGGGAGGTCGCGCTGATACATGGCGGCACCAGCGGCATCGGCACGACAGCACTCATGCTTTGCCATGAATTTGGTGTGCGTGCGTTTGCTACCGCAGGCAGCCAGGAAAAGTGCGACGCGATTCGCGAGCTGGGCGGCGAACCGATCAACTATCGGCAAGAGTCGTTTGCGGAAGTGGTGCTTGCGCGCACCGAGGGGCGTGGCGCCGACGTGATCCTCGACATCATGGGCGCACCGTACTTCTCGGACAACCTCACCACCCTGGCGCGGGATGGCCGCCTGCTGCTGATCGGCTTCCTGGGCGGCGGCATGGCCGAGCACGTCAACCTTCATGCGATCATGGCCAAGCGCGCTGTGATCACTGGCTCGGCCATGCGTCCACGATCGCCACAGGAAAAGGCCGGGATCGCGGCGTCACTCAGGGAGCATGTGTGGCCGGTGCTGGCACAGGGACGCTGCCTGCCATTGATCCACGCCACTTATCCGCTGCTGCGCGCGGCGGATGCTCACCGCCATATGGAGAGCAGCCAGCACATTGGCAAGATCGTGCTGACCGTTTAGTGGGGAAACGCCCCTCCGCTCAATAGACGGCGTCGGGCTGACGGTCCGACGGAAACGGTGTGTGACCGTGCATGGTTTCCAGCCATTCGTCCATCTGGCGGCGGGCTTCGCGAATCTGCATTTCGCCGGTCGGGTGCCGGCGCAATTGCGCACGCAGCACTTCGACTTCCTGCTGCAGCAGTGCATTCTGCTCGATCAGCTCGTCGCAGGCGCGACTCAGCAGGTCGTTATCGCGATCCCATTCCATGAAGGCACCGCCTTGTCCCGGGAGGGAAACTTACATTGCAGGGAAACTTACGTTGCCCTGCATCCCGTTAACGCGTCGTGACACTTTGGCTAAGACTTTCGCAGCGCCCCGATCTTTCACGGATGGGCATCAAAAGCATGACCTGACCCGCTGGCAGGCCCTATGCCCTCCAGGTCAAGCAACACCCGGCCAGGCCCGCCGACCCGATCTGATGCCCTCGGCACCGCCGCTCAGTGACAGACCAGTACAGGAATATCGCAGCTCAGCATGACCTTGTGCGGCACGCTGCCCAGCAGCATGCGCTCCACGCCCTCATGGCCGCGCGACCGCATCACGATAAGGTCGCAGTGGTGTTTCGCCGCCGCGGCTACGATGGCCACGTACGGCCGCAGGTCACAGGCGATTTCGGTTTCGCACCGCACCTGAACGGCTTGCGCGCGTTTGACCACCTCATCAAGAAACGCCTGCGCCCGCACCTTGGCAGCCTCCGAGTAACACGGGCTGTGCTGCAACAGCTCCGACATGAAGGACACCGTGGAAAGCGGTGGCAGCACATGAACACCAAAGACAGTGGACCCGAGCTGTGCCGCCAGTTGAATGCCCGTGTCGACCGCTTTAAGCGCAGATTCGGAACCATCGACCGGCAGAAGGATGTTCTTGAACATGACCTGGCCTCCCGTGATTTCCCGGCTCCAAGTTTAGTCGCGCTGCGTTTGCGTAACGTGCACGCCAGCCGTGCGGCGGATTGCCGCCAAGCAGCCGCACCCGCTGGGCCACGCCCTAAGCTGGTAAGCGCACACCCCGTGACGACCGCTGCACGGCAGCTACGTCACGCTGGCCCATGGCGTCCATGAACGCCCTCTTCTCGCCGCGCCTGCGGCCACCAGCGAGGAACCCATGTTCAAACACATCCTCATCCCCATCGACGGTTCCGATGTCTCCCTGCGCGCCGCGAAGACGGGCATCGAGCAGGCGGTACTCACCAAGGGAAAGGTCACCGCCATCCACGTGATCTCCCCGTTCCAGACTATCGCCTACATGGGCGCCATCCTGGCCGCCACCGAATTTGCCTATGACGAGGAAGCAAAAGCCAACGGGCAGCGCTATCTCGCACAGGTAAAGGCACTGGCGGACGCGGCCGGCGTGCCGTTCGAGGGCGTCTCCGAATTTGGCGATCAGCCTTACGAAACGATCGTGCAGGCCTGCAAGGACAAACAGGCCGACCTTATCGTGATGGGTTCAAACGGCTGGCGCGGTATGACCCGCCTGTTGCTTGGCAGCGAAACACACAAGGTATTGCTGCGCGCCAACGTGCCTGTGCTTGTCTGTCACTGATCAAGCATCGCGCTTTCCACAAGGGCGCTCGGTGCGTGACCGGTGCCGCGATGCACATCGCGGCACCGGCACTCGGCGTCACAGGCTTAGTTTCAGATCCGCCACATAGGTTCGCTGTGGAAACGGGTGATACAAGTAGTACTTCTCGTTGTTGATGTTGTCGATGCCAAACGAGGCGGCCAGATGGTCGTTGATCTGGTAGTGCGCACGCACGTCGAATACGGTGAACTTGTCGAAGGCGCCGAACACGTGCGGCGTGTTGTCAGTGTTGTCCAGCGTCGAGTATTGCCTTCCGCTGTAGCGCCCCGCCAGCGTGAATGCCCACGCGGCATCGGGCCGGTACGTGGCCACAGCAGTGGCGCGCCAACGCGGCACATAGGGTGCGTGCTTGCCTTCCGAGGTGGTGCCGGCTGTGCTGGCGAAGCTGTCATTCGACAGGATGGTCGAATCAACAAAGGTCACGCTCCCAGACAACTCCAACCCCTGAATCAGCACGTTGTTCTTTTGTGCCACCAGCTCGATGCCACGATTGCGAAGCTCGCCCACGTTCATCACGTAGGTCACCGGCACCGCCACGTTGGGCAGAGTCGATGTCTGTGAGATCAACGCATTCTTGGTGTTCTCCTGGAACAGCGACAGGCGCAGCATGCCTTGCTCGATCGCGTGCTCCACGGCAAGTTCACCGCTACGCGCGGTTTCCGGCTTCAGGTCGGGGTTGGGCACGCTGTAGGTCGAGCCGGTCTGCACCAATTGGTACAACTCACCCACCGTCGGGAAACGGATGGCCTTGGCGATCGAGCCGGTGACGCGCCAATCGGCAGCCACATTCCATTGCAGAGTGGCCTTGGGCGAAAAGCCATCCGCTTTTTCCACCGGCTGCTGCACACCGGTCTTGCCACTGAAGTTGTAGCCGTCGCTGGCCTTCCACCATTCGTAGCGACCGCCCAACGTCAGCAACCAGTCGGGCGCAAAACGCCATGCATCCTGCAACCACAACGCCTGCGTCTGTGTTTTACCGCGACCGGTCGAATACAGCGTGGTAAGGCTGTCTGGATTCTGCCAATTGCTCAGATTGGTGGTCGGGTTATTAAGCTTGTATTGATCCGCATGCGCACCGATGGATACCTCGTGCACCCCGTCATACCCCTGCGGACGCCAGATACCCGTGGCATCGACCGTGGACCACTGTGTGCCACCGTAGCTCGCCAACCGCCCATTGGTGGTCAACCCCGTCCCGGTGGTCACGCCGGCCGGCTGCCATTGGTTGTCCCTGAGGAAGTCGTAGTGCGTCACCACGAACGATGCGTCGTAGTTTCCTTTGGTATCCGACTTCACCGACAAGCCCTGCATCAGATGATCTGCGCTGAGCTGGTAAACGTTGCTGGCAAAGCCCGCTACTTTGCCGTAGGTGGGATTGCCGGCCGTGTCCGTCAGGTAAGTGTCTGTGTTCGACTGACCGTGGTTGTGCCAGTAGCCCACCAGATAGGTTGCCTTCCACTGCGGACTGATGTCATAGGTGAACTCACCGTTGAGGTCGAGCATGCTCGTGTGCAACAAGCCGCCCGCGCCATAGACGTTCGCCACCTGCCCCACCTTGTTCAACGCCGGAATGGTGCCACTGGTGCCGGTCGGCACTGTGCCGCCAGTGATGATGGATAGCGGCTGGCTGAAGCTGTTCATGGCATTGGCGCCAAAGAACCAGCCAAAGTTGCCGCTGCGCCCGCCAGCAGTGAGGCTGGTCTGGCTGGTGCTGTAGTTGCCATGTGTGCCGTACAGATCAAAGGACTGCACCGCCTCGGTCTGCTTGATGGTCACCTCGGTCTTGTCGGGCATGCGCGTGACGATATGCATCACGCCACCCATTGAATTGCCCGCGTAAGCAGCAGAGAACGGGCCATACATCATGTCGATATGATCGATGGCCTCCGGCGAGGTCATGCCCCAGCGTGGCGCGCCAATGGTGTTGTTGTTGGCGATGAGCGCCGAAATCGGGATGTCATCGACATAAACCAGCGTGCGTGCGCTGGAGTTGACGCCCCACGTGCGGGTGGCCAGCACCGGCTGGGTATCGCCGTAGTTCCGCTTGCGCACGAAGATGCTCGGCAGATACTTCGCCGCATCCTCCACGTCCACCGCATTGATGGTGGCTTCAACGCGCTCGGCGGGCACCGAGGCCAGGGTTGCCGGAAAACCCGGCGCCACGAGTTTCTGCGTGGCGGCGGAGACCTTGACCGCCCCCAGACTGGTGACCTTTTTATCCGGCGTCGTCTGATCCGGTGAATCGCCGGGGCCCGACTGAGCCATGGCGATGGAGGAAGCAAGCAGCGTGAGCGGCAACCCGAGGGCCGCTCCGCGCAAGAAGGAAAAGCGCATGACATGAATTCCATGGTGCGCCACACCGCAACGCGGTGTAGCACTGGGGCACAGGCAAGCACGGAAATGCAGGCGCGCCGACGCACCAGCGCGTCGCCACACCCATCCCCTGTGTTGCCGTCGATGCGGGTGGCGTCGCAGGACGCACGCCACTCCGTTAGACCGTCATCCTGGCAGGATGGACGGTGGCCCCCGTGGATTCGCGCTGAGCAGTGGCTGCGCATGCCTCGGCGCAGCGGTGCGCATATCCGGCGCAACCGCCGGCAGCGGCGCAGCAAGAAGAAGAGCGACGACTGCGCCCGAAAGCAACGGCGTATGCGCCAGCATGGCGCAATAGCCACACTGATCCATGTGCAGCGCCGGATCGCTCGGCATATCCGGCATGCCGGGCATACCTGGCATGGGCATACCAGCCATGTCGGCACGGTCGTCGCCATGGCCGTGACTGGCGCACCAAGCCCCCACATCCGCGGAAACCAGGGCCGGGAGCACACGCGAAACGGTCGGCGCGGCCACGAGCAGCCACATGGCGGCAAGAGCCAGCCATGCAACAAAGCGTCGTGATGTCCTGCGTCGGATCAAGCTTTTCCCCAACCCTTGAGTGGGCTCCAGACATCATCGCACGATCGAGGATGCTCGGGCACGGGTTGACGGGTGCGGCGTTGCGTCGCCTGAGGGCGCAGCTAGCGAGTCACTGCCCTCTCAATAGGCCTTGCAACGCGAAGCATCGAATCCGATGGTCTTCGACGCGTGATCGTAAATCAGCCGATACCGGCCAACCAGATCGGCACCGAGCAGCATGGCCGGTTCGCCATGGAAATCATCCGCCAACATAGGCAAGTCCACGACCTGAGCCGTAGCGTTGGCTAGCGCCAGGCCGGCGAACCGCACCTCACCCACGGGCCCGGTACGCGGCACCCGCTTATTTCCGCTCGTACCGTAAATGGCCGCGTCGTCGCGAAACGCCGACGAGGCTACGTCAATGCCCGCCTTGCTCGCGAAACTCGGCGTCAGGCGAGTTTGCCGCGACCCTGTATCGAGCACGGCGATACCTTCCGCGCCGCTCACCGTGACAGGCAAGGTCAACAGCGTGGTGCCCTGGTCGACCCCGGCGTGCACGACATGTGCGCCGCCGAGGATCTTCTGCACATCAGCAGGCTTGGGGTAAATCGAGACCTGACGGCAGGGAAAGTCGAAAACAACCACGGCCTTGTCCACGAAGTCATTGCCAAGCACACCGGCCTGCTGACCACCATCCTTTCGATCAGGAAGGCCGTACGCCTCTGCGTTGTGATCGTGCAAACCGCCAAGTGACACATCGTCCATGCGAAACATCGACACCTTCGCCGACCCGGTCTGGCCCGATAAATCCTCCTCCTTACCCGCCACCTTCGGTAGCTGCGCCTGGTCAGCAAACCAACGGTAGACCGCCGATCCATCAGCGCCTGTGTCGAGTATGAAAGGGTACGGCCCCTTGCCATTCACGTAGACGGGCACGGTGTCGTGCCCGTTGGGCGATGCGCTCAGGGGAACCTGTGAATCAGAGGAGCGATCCGCGGCGTGCGCTTGCACACCGCAGACGCCTATCACTGCCATCGACCACACACCTAGCGACGTCAAGAGGCAGCGCATGTACGGACTCCTTCCACGACACGTATCGACGGACATTCGTCGGCGGCGCCAATGTCGCAACGTTTCCTTGCGCGACACAGTGCCGAAAGGAAGGGCCTTAGCGTGCCCGCATACTCAGCTCGACATCTTCACCGAACGGCGTGGACAGGTAACCATTGGCCGGCGCCCGCACATAAGCGAGATACTCGGGGCTGTAATCCGCGTTGTCGGCGACAATATAGGCGCCCGGCCGCAGGCGGTTTTCGAGCAGATGCAGGATCTCAGGATAAAGCGCTTTCGCCCCGTCGAGCAGAAGCAGGTCGATGCACTCAGGCAAGTCGGTGGCCAGCGTCTGCAGCGCATCGCCCTCGCGGATCTCTACCAGATCGGCGAGACCACCAGCCACCAGGTTCCCGCGCGCACGCATGACCTTGGTCGGCTCAAACTCGGTGGTAATCAGTCGGCCGCCGCCATTGTCACGTAGCGCTGCCGCGAGATGCAGCGTAGAGATACCAAACGACGTACCAAACTCCACGATGGTTTGAGCATGGCTACCCCGCGCCAACATGTAGAGCAGCAGGCCCGTCTCGCGCGAAACGGCGAGCGGCAGGTCTTTCAGATGTCCGTAGAAGGCGCGGTAGTCGGTCTTGCTTTGCATCAGGCGCGAGCGCTCTTCAGATGAGAGTTCGGCCATGGCAGGAATGACTGCGGCCGATGTCGAGTCAGCCTCGTCGAACAGACGATCCAGCAACGGAGCCAGGGGCGTATCAGTAAGCGTTGTCATGCAAATCTCCCATGGAAAGTGCGTTTGTTTGGGTGCTGAACTAGAATGCGACGAATTAATCGCATTTCCTATTCGCATTGCGTGGCGCCCATGAACAATCGCCAGAACTCGCGTATTTCCACGAGAAAACAACCCAAACAGACACGATCGACCGAGCTCGTCGCAGCCATCCTCGAGGCGGCAGCTCAGGTTTTGGCGAAGGAAGGAGCGCACCGCTTTACCACCGCGCGTGTCGCAGAGAAGGCAGGCGTCAGCGTGGGCTCGCTCTACCAATACTTCCCGAACAAGGCGGCCATCCTGTTTCGACTGCAGAGCGACGAATGGCGAGAGACCACAGGATTGCTCCGCGACATTCTTGAGGACGCGCGCAAGCCGCCGCTCGAGCGGCTACGCACACTGGTTCATGCTTTCATCCGCTCGGAATGCGAAGAGGCGCGCATGCGCACAGCACTGAACGATGCCGCCCCACTCTATCGCGACGCGCCTGAGGCACGCGAGGCCAAGGCATCAGGGGACGGCATCATTCACCGCTTCATGCAAGTGACGCTACCGAATACCCCTGCATCGACGCAGGCACTGGCCGCCGACCTGATCACCCGAACACTCTGCGCTGTCGGAAAGGAGTTCTCGGAGCAGCCACGCTCCAAGGGAGAGATCGACGCATACTCAGAAGCCATGGCGGGTATGTTC
>NZ_JAELTQ010000187.1 GCF_016428905.1 Dyella sp. ASV24
CCGACCGCGTACCTGGAGGGCGTAGCCCGCAAGGCGCCGATTCCGGGGGGCCCTTTCTTTGGGTTACTTTTCTTTGGGCAAGCAAAGAAAAGTGACTCGGCCTTCGGCAGAAGGTCGAAACGCCCGCCGCGTAGGCGAGCCAGATCGCCGCCAGGCGACAATCAAACACCGAGGCTCTGGACCCCGGCCTACGCCGGGGTGACGGCAGAGATGAAACGATAAGGCGAGCACCCGACCTTTACCCCCTTTTCGGGGCTCACCCCAACCCTCTCCCCGAAGGGGAGAGGGAGCAAAACCCCACACACCCCGCACGACACCATCAACCAAACAAAACCCACAGCAACAGCGGAACCTTTACACCGGCCCCTGCGGCCCCAACCCCGAAGCACTCTCCTCCAGCGCCTCCCTCACCGTCCTCAACAACCTCAACGTCGAGATCGGCTTATCCACCAGATACAAATGCTCCATCACCGGCAACTCATCCATGTCCGGCGGCGCATCCGGCCGCGCCAGCAAAATCACCGCGCCGCGGTAACCATGATCAAACAGCGCCGCCAACGTGCGCACACCAGTAAACAGATTCATGTCCGCGTCGAGCACCACAAGATCGGGCACGCCCTGCGCCTCCAGCCATTGCAGCGCCGCCGTACCACTCTGGCTCGCATGCGCCTGATAGCCCCACGAATCGAGCGTATCGACCAGCAACGAAAGCTGCCCCGCTTCTTCCACCACCACCAGCACGCGTTCGGCCTCGCCCTGGAGATTGACGGTATCCAGCTCCCCGGCCACCTCGACCGCTTGTCGCGTCAACGGGATATACATATGGAAGCGCGTGCCAGCTCCCGGCCGGCTATCCACTCGCATCACACCGCCATGCGCAGTGATGAGGCGTTTGCACGATACAAGGCCGAGACCCGTGCCGCTTTCCTTGGTGGTGTAGAACGGTTCGAACAGATGCTGCAGAGCTGCTTCGTCCATGCCGGTGCCGGTATCGCTGACGGTGAGGCAGAGATAGTTGCCTTCCCGTGCCTCCTCATCGGGCTGGAAGAAACTATCCGCCAGTGAGGCCAGCGACGCCGCAATACGCAGCTTGCCGCCTTCAGGCATCGCCTGGATGGCGTTAAGGCTGAGGTTGAGCAGGCATTGCTGCAGTTCGGTGTGATTGCCGTCGAAGCTGAGCTCGGCGTCGTAGGCGTCCAGCTCCAGTATTACGTTGCGCGGCACGCTGCCCTGCAGCAGTAAACCGAGCGCATCTAGCAACGCACCCACGCGCACCTGCTCCGCGCGTCGTGCGCCGCGTGCAAACGAAAGCATGGAGTGCACCATATCCAAGCCACGCTTGCCGCAATCACGCACCAGACGACCCAGGCGTGCGAGGCGCGGGTCGTCTTGATAGTCCTGCAGACTATCGCCCGCCAACAGCAGTGGCTGCAGCAGATTGCGCAGATCGTGGCTGAGACCGCCAGCCAACATGGCCAGGCTCTCGAAGCGTTGCGCGCGGATCAGTTCGGTTTCTGCGCGACGACGCAGACGTTGCGCTTCGGCTTCGCGCATGGCGCGGCGCACGGCAGAGGCCAGGCGCGCGGGATTCTGCTTGAGGATGTAGTCGGTCGCGCCATTGCGCAGCGCTTCGATGGCAGCCTCTTCACCCAGCGTTGCGGAGACGAAGATAAAGGGAAGATCCGTGTCGCGCTCGCGCAGGATGTCCAGCGCTCGCTGGCCAGAGAAGCCCGGCATGCTCAGGTCGGACAGCACAATGTCCGGCTGAAATTCCTCCAGAGCGGAAAGGTAATCGCGCTCGGCGTCCACCAGCCGCACGTCGTAGTCGATGTGATCGGCGTCCAGTTCGGACAACACCAACTCGGCATCGAGCTGGCTGTCCTCGATCTGCAGTACCTTGATTCGGGGCAACGCCCACTGCTGCCTATCCACGTTCAGCCACCCCGTTGTGGTGCTTGCCGTCCCGTTCGCTGTTCTCAGCCCTGGTCCGGTGCCTGATTGAGCACGGCCCAGAACTGCCCCACGGTTCGCACCGCTTCAAAAAACTGATCAACGTCGACCGGCTTGATCACGTACGCATTCGCACCGATGTCCCAACTGCGAGCGAGATCGCTTTCTTCCCTCGACGAGGAGAGGATCACCACCGGCACCCGGCGGAAGCGGTCGTCCGCGCGCAGCTGCGTCAATACCTCGAGACCGCTCATGCGCGGCATCTTGATATCCAGCAGCACCACGGCGGGGTCGACCGGCTCGCGACCTGCCCATTCGCCACGGCAGTAAAGGTAGTCCAGGCAATCCACACCGTCTTCGACGTGCACCACGGGATTGGCCAGATGGGCGCCCGCCAGCGCATCCAGGGCCATTTCAGCATCGGCGAGGCTGTCCTCGACGAGCAGGATGGTACGGAGGTCTCGGTGTTTCATTGGCGCCTCTGCGAGAAACTTTCTGCGAGGTCCGAAGACGGCAGGGTGAAGTGGAAACGCGCTCCTTGCCCCGGTTGGGCATCCGCCCAGACGCGTCCGCCGTGTCGCGTCACGATGCGACGCACGTTCGCCAGTCCGATGCCGTTGCCCGGGAACTCCGAGGCACGGTGCAGTCGCTGGAACACGCCGAACAGTTTACCCGCGTACTGCATGTCAAAGCCGGCGCCGTTGTCGCTCACCACAAATTCGTAACTGCCGTCGCGATGGCGTTGCACATCCACGTCGATGCGCGCCACCTCGCACTTGCCCGTGTATTTCACCGCGTTGCCGAGCAAGTTTTGCCAGACAGTACGTAGCATGTTCTCGTCGCCAATGACGATGGGCAGTGGCGCGATGGACCATACGATATGCCGCCCGTGCGCGTCGGTCTCCGCCAGCGCACGCGCCTCGTCAGCCAGCGATTGCGTATCCACCGGCTGTAGACGCAGCGCGCCACGGCCCAGGCGCGAGAACACCAGCAGGTCTTCGATCAGCAATGCCATGCGCTTGGCGGCGTCGTTGATCACTTCGATATAGTGACGCGAGCGTTCGTCCGCGTTGTCACCCAGATGCTGCTGCAGCTTGCCGGCAAAGCCGCTGATATGGCGCAGCGGTGCGCGCAGGTCGTGCGACACCGAATAGCTGAAGGCTTCCAGCTCGCGGTTTACATCCGACACTTGTTCGATCTTGCCTTCGAGCTGCCGGTTCAGTTCCTTCACCTGTTGCTCGACCAGCGCACGCGCCGTGACGTCGCTCAGGGTGAGCAGCAACACCGGATCGCCGCCGCTGTCCTGCTCCAGACGGCGGGCATTGATCACCACATGGCGATCCACACCGTCCACGGTGCGCTGGATCAGTTCGTAATCCCACAGCTCGCGATCCAGCAACAGCACGTCGTTGAGCCGTTGCAGCAGTGCGCTGTCCTTCCACGCGCCGTCGCCGATCTCGGTGAGCGGTAGCGATTGGCGGAAGTCCGGCGGCAAGCCGTAGAGCTCGCCGAACGCCGCATTCACCAGCAGCGTGCCAAGGCTCGCATCGAGCAGCGCGATCGGTTCGCGCACCGCCTGCACGATAAGTTGCGAGCGCTGCACCGCTTGCCCCTCGCGTACTTCGGCGCGCAGGCGGCGGCTGATCTGGCGCTCGGACACCACTACCACAATGGCCAACAACAACACCTGCGCAATGGCGGTGATGGTCAGGGCCAGCTCGCTGTTGAACGATTCACGGTTGGCCGCGTCACGGCGGTTGATCAGGTTGCCGTCCTCGTTGTGCACGATCTCGTCGATCAGATCGTCCATCCGGAACAGCGTGCCGGAGTCGCGCATGGCATCGGCCGCGCCGACCTCGTCGCCATGGTCGTGCCGCATGATGGCTTGCCCGCTGAGCGCAAGCCGCCCGCTGACCATGGAACTGAGCGAGCCGATCAACGCCTGCTGATCCGGGCTGTCGCGCGTCATCTCGCGCAACTGTTGCATCAGCCCAGGGGTTTCGTGCGCTGCCCGCTCCGCGCGCAGGCGCACTTGCGTGTCCTTGTCGCCGTGAATGAGGCGGTAGATCGCCGCCTCACTGTCCCGGGTGACATAGGCGATCCGGTAGGTGAGTGACTTCACCTCACTGGAATGCGTCACACGCTCGTTGGCCAGGATCGCTTCGCTGGCACCGGAGCGCGTGACCACGTACGGCAACGCCACGATCACCAGCACAGCCGCCAGCAAGCCGCCCAGGCGCCAGCGCAGGGCAATGCGGTCCTTCATCGAGGGCCGTTGTGTCGACGCCAGTTTCCAGGATGAGCGCAACATGTCCTGCATGGTTGCAGAATCACCCTGGCGTTTGCCACCACTTACCTGGACGATTTGCTACCACTTTCCCCAGAAGTAGCCGCGACCTTGGTCGTAGAGGTGCTCATCGATGATGGCCGGGCACCCGCGCCCTGCCCCCACGCCCGGTTCGGCTCGGCCTGCATGGTGAAGTGCAGTTCGCCGCCAGCGACGATCTCGCCATGGCGGAGGAAGACACGGTCCAGCGGTTTGCCGTTGAGGGTCACCGAACCGACATAGGGGTGCGCGTCATCCAGCGGGTCGGCCGTCACGGTGAATGTTTTGCCGCTGGGCAGATGCATGGTCGCGCGCGACACGAACGGTCGGCCGATGGCGTACTCGTCGCTGGCCGGCGTCACCGGATAGAAACCCAGCGCGGTAAAAATGTACCAAGCCGACATCTGGCCCAGGTCATCATTGCCGGCCAAGCCGTCTGGGCGCGTGGCGTACTGGCTGTCCATGATCTGCTTGAGGCGCTTCTGGGTCTGCCACGGCACGCCGGCATAGTCATAGAGATAGGCAAGGTGGTGGCTGGGTTCGTTGCCATGCGCGTACCAGCCGATCAGGCCGGTGATGTCTTCGACATTGGCGAAATGCGACCTGTCGACTTTGGCGTCGAACACGCTATCCAGCTTGGTGACGAAGGTCTGGTCGCCGCCCATGGCTTTGACCAGTGCAGCGACGTCCTGCGGTACGTACCAGGAGTACTGCCACGCGTTGCCTTCGGTGTAGTCGCTGCCGTAACCCGCCACATCCGGATTGAACGGTTCGCGGAAGCTGCCGTCGGTCTTGCGTGCGCGCATGAAGCCCGTCTTGGGGTCGTACGCATTGCGCCAGTTGCCAGCGCGCTTGTCGAAGGTGGCGGCGATGTCCTTGCGGCCCATGGCCTTGGCCATCTGCGCCAGCGACCAGTCGTCATAGGCGTATTCGAGCGTCTTGGAGGCGGCCTCCGGCTCCTTGTCGATCGGCACGTAACCGAGCTTCATGTAATCGCCCAGGTCACCGTATGGCGCATAGGTCGCGCTGGCGACCATGGCCTTCAGCGCCGCGTCGGCATCGAAACCACGTACACCCTTGACGTAAGCGTCAGCGATCACCGGCACGGCGTGGTAACCGATCATGCACCACGTCTCCATGCCCTGGTACGCCCACACCGGCAGGATGCCGAACGGGCTGGCCTCACGCGAGGCAATCAGCGAGCGGATGAAGTCCGTGCTGCGCTGGGGCATCAGCAGCGCCATCAGCGGTTGCTGGGCGCGATAGACATCCCACAGCGACCAGGTGGAGTGGAATTCAAACTTGCCGTTCTTGTCGACCGCCTCGTGCACCGCGCCGTCCGGCCCGCGGAACTGGCCGTTGACGTCCATGCTCAGCGTCGGCGACAGCAGCGCGTGATAGAGCGAGGTATAGAAGCCTACGCGCTGGTCCTTGTCGCCTTCCACGTCGATGGAAGCCAGTGCCTTGTCCCAGTCTGCGCGTGCTTCCGCACGGCGTGCATCGAAGTCCCAGCCCTTGCCTTCGGCATCAAGGTTGGCAATGGCGTTGGCCTCGCTCACTGAGGAGATCGCCACCTTCACGCCCAACGGCTGCTTGAGGTTGCCGAAGTCGAACACGCCTTCCAGCGCGCGACCGCTCTGGCCATCATGGTCCTCCGGCTGGTTGCCCGGGCCCTTGAAGCCTTTGTAGACCACGTCAGTTTCGCGGTTGTAGAGCGTGCGCGAGGTCATCGGCTGCGAGAAGCGCATGGCGAAGCAAAGCTCGCGCCCTGGCGCCCAGCCACGGGTAGTGCGGCAACCGGTGACGGTGCCGTCCTCGTGCACCCGCAGGCTCGACCACAGCACCTTGCCGGGGTAGTCGTAGATGCTGGGGCGCAGATCCAGCAACAGGTGCGCCGGCTTGCCGGCCGGGAACGTATAGCGGTGCCAGCCGATGCGGCGTCCGGCGGTGAGCTCGGCGCGCACGTCATAGTCACCCAGGGTCACGGCGTAATAGCCCGCTTGCGCCACTTCAGTGTCATGACTGAAGCGCGAGCGGTAGCCGCTGCCGGGCTTGGCCGGGTCACCCGGCTCGAGGCGGACGTCGCCGGCGATCGGCATGACCAGCACATCGCCCATGTCCGAATGGCCGGAGCCGGAGAAATGGGTATGGGAGAAGCCCAGCAGGCTGCTGTCGCCATACTGATAGCCGGCGGCGTACTTGTAGGCGTGCTTGAAGTCCGGCATGGCCGTGTCAGGGGACAGCTGGATCATGCCGAAGGGGACCGTGGCGCCGGGGAAGGTGTGGCCATCGCCGCCCGTACCAATACGGGGGTCGACGTCGGCAGAATGCCCCTCGGCAGCCCATGCGGAGGCCGGTCCGGCCAGGGCAAAACACACGGCGACGGCCAGTAAACCGGGCAGGCGTGCGCGGAAAGAGGAGCAACGCATAGAATTCCCCAAAGTAGTAGATTTGAATCGTTCTAATTTCGCCTGACGCTAACATCCATGCAGGCATCGTTGCATGCTGCGTCGCGCCATCGAAAACGGTTCCGTTCCATGGCGGAGGCAGCTACCTTTAGATCGTTCCAATTAACCTAGGCCTGCGATGGAAAGCCAGACCCCGGTCGGTAGAAAGATCACTCTCAACGACATCGCAGCCGGCTGCGGCGTGTCTCGCGCCACGGTTTCACTGGTGCTGCGAGGCAGTCCCCTGGTCAACAAGATTACCCGGGCCAGGGTAGAGGAAGAACTGCGCAAGCAGGGCTACGTCTACAACCGGGCTGCCGCCAACCTACGCCGGCGTACGTCGTCCAGCGTGGCGCTGGTGATCAACGAACTGGCCAACCCGTTCTTCGCCGAATTCGCCGCTGGCGTCGACGAAACGCTGGGGGCGGCCGGTTTCGTCACCCTGCTGGGCAGCACCGGCGATTCCGCTGAGCGGGAGCACGCCGTGCTTGGCTCGCTGATCGAGCACGGGCCCGGCGGCATCATCCTGTCCCCCGCGGAAGACAGCGAGGCGCGCAAGGTGCTGGCCGCCGTCGGCACGCATACGCCGGTGGTGCTGTTCAACCGCGAACTCGGCGGCGAGCTGCCGGAATATGCCCACTGGGACCGCCTTATGCTCGACAACGAGCGCGGCGCCCGCCAGGCCACTGAGCATCTGATTGCACAGGGTCACCGGCACATCGCCTTTTTCGGCGGGCATGACCACGCCAGCTCCACCCGCCAGCGCCATGCCGGCTACCGCCAAGCCATGCAGGCTGCTGGCCTGACGGTCGAACCGCACTGGCGCGTGCAAAGCACGCCCACGCGCACGGACGCCGCACGCGCCGCCGGGGACTTGTTCCAAGGTTCGGGCAAGGTACCCACCGCCGCCGTCTGCTACAACGACGCGGTCGCACTGGGCCTCATGCTCGGCCTGCACCAGCATGGGCGGCAAGCCGGCCGCGATTTCGCCGTCACCGGCTTCGACGATATCGCCGAAGCGTCCATGAGCATGCCCACGCTGACCACGCTGTCCACGGCGCCACGCGCACGGGGCCGGCAGGCGGCCGACATGCTCCTCGCCCGTCTGCGGGATCCGCAGGCGCCTTCGGGCACCATCGTCGCGCCAGTCGAA
>NZ_JAELTQ010000188.1 GCF_016428905.1 Dyella sp. ASV24
GGCGTAACCCAGCTGCAGTGCCCAGGCCAGCGCCACCTGCGCCACCGTCGCCTGATGCTTCTGGGCGATCTGCCCAAGCACCGGATCCTTCAGCACCTTGCCGTAGGCCAGGGTCATGTAGGACGTAACCGTGATGCCCTGTTCCTTGAGGAACGCGGTGAGCTTGGGGTTCTGCAGGTAGGGGCTCAGTTCGATCTGGTTGGTGGCGATCTCGTTCGCGCCCACCACGGCGATGGCCTGCCGGGTCAGCTCGATGTTGAAGTTGGAGATGCCGATCTGGCGGGTGAGGCCGAGTGCCTTGGCTTCGGCCAGCGCGGTCATGTATTCCGGCAGTTCGACGCCGTTGCCCGGTGCCGGCCAGTGAATGAGCGTGAGGTCGACATAAGGCATGCGCAGCTTCTTCAGGCTGTCGCGCAGGCTGTCGACGAGCTTGTTCTTGCCGTAGTTCTCGGTCCAGATCTTGGTGGTGACGAACAGGTCGTCGCGCTTCACGCCGCTCTCGATGATGGCTTGGCCGACGTCGGCTTCGTTGCCGTAGATCTGTGCCGTATCGACAGCGCGATAGCCCAGCTCGAGCGCGTTGCGCACGGAATCGATGACGGTCTGGCCGGTCAGGCGGAAGGTGCCGACGCCAAAGGTGGGAATGCTCATGGGGTGACTCCTTGATGCGTTTGCTAAGGGGAATGAGGGGAAAGTGATCAGGCTTCGACGGGTTGCGTGGTCGCGGTGCGGCGGTCCAGGCGTCCCGCAAGCACGGTGAGTCCGAAGGCGCCCAGCGTGACCAGTGCAGCGATCCACGGGGTGTGTGCCAGGCCGAGGTGACTCACCACCTGTGCGCCGGCCCAGGAGCCGCCGGCCACGCCGAGGTTGAAAGCGGAGATGTTGAAACCGGCGGCGACGTCCGTCGCTTCAGGCGCCACCTGCTCGGCCTGCCGCACCACGTAGACCTGCAGGGCCGGCACATTGCCGAAAGCCACTGCGCCCCACGCCAGCACCGTCAGTACCACCAGCGGCTTGCTCGACGCGGTAAAGGTGAGCACCAGCAACACGGCGGCCAGCAGGCCGAAGATGATCTTCAATGCGCTCACCGGGCCGCGGTGATCGGCGAGGCGGCCGCCCCACACATTGCCGATCGCAACGGAGACGCCATAGGCCAGCAGCACCAGGCCGACCATGTCAGGCTTGAAGCCGGCGATGTTTTCCAGAATGGGCGCAAGGAAGGTGAAGGCGATCAGCGAGCCACCGTAACCCACGGCCGTCATCGCGTAGACCAGCAGCAGGCGCGGCTCCAGCAGCACGCGCATCTGGCGTCGCAGTGGCGCAGGTTCGGTGTTGGGAATGTTGTTGGGCACCAGGGCCAGCGCACCGATCAGCGCGATCACGCCAAAGCCGGCCACGGCGAGGAAGGTCATGCGCCAGCCGAAGTGCTGGCCGATGAACGTGCCCAGGGGGATGCCGGTGACGAAGGCCACCGTCATGCCGCTGAACATGGTGGCGATGGCGCGCGCGGCCTTTTCGCGCGGCACCAGGTTGGTGGCGACGATGGAGCCGACCGAAAAGAACACGCCGTGGGCCAGGCCGGTCAGCAGCCGGGCGATGATCAGGGTGCCGTAACCCGGCGCCATCCATGCCACCACGTTGCCGAGGGTGAACAGCGCCATCAGGCCGACCAACAGCGGCTTGCGCGGTACGCGGCCGGTCATCGCGGACAGGATGGGGGCGCCGACCGCGACACCCAGGGCGTACAGGCTGACCAGCAGGCCAGCCGAAGGAAGGCCGACGCCAAGGTCGCCGGCAATCGTCGGGATCAGCCCGACAATGACGAATTCCGTGGTGCCGATGGCGAAAGCCGCCAGGGTCAGGGCAAACAGTGCGAGAGGCATGACTGCGATCCGGGAGAAGAATCAGTGGAGCGCAGTCTGCTCGCTTTACATTTGCTGATTAAGCCGCGTATAAGCCAAATACTATTGATTTAAAGTCAAATATGAAAACGACCCTCGACGAATTGCAGGCGTTCGTGGCCGTGGTGGATACCGGCTCGATCACGGCCGCCGCCGAGCGGTTGGAACTGACCATCTCGGCGACCAGCCGCACACTGAGTCGACTGGAAGAGAAGCTGCAGACCACCTTGCTTCGGCGGACCACGCGACGACTGGAGCTGACGGAAGAGGGCGCCGCATTCCTGCAGTACGCCCGCGACATCCTCGCGTCGGTGGACGAAGCGGAGGAGCAGATGGCAGCGCGGCGACTGCGCCCGGTCGGGCGACTTCGCGTGGATGCCGCCACGCCCTTCATGCTGCATGTCATCGTGCCCCGGGTGGCTGGATTTCGCGCGCGTTTCCCGGATGTCGAACTGGAGCTTCATTCGAACGAAGGCATCATCGACCTGATCGAGAAGCGCACGGACGTAGCGTTCCGCATTGGTGCGCTGAAGGATTCCACGCTTCATGCGCGACCCATCGGCAGCAGCCGCCTTCGCATTCTCGCCAGCCCGGATTACCTGAAACGCCGCGGTACCCCGACCAGGCCGGCACAACTGGAGCAGCACGATCTGCTTGGCTTCAGCCAGCCCGAGACCTTGAACGATTGGCCCCTGCGCGGTGCCGAGGGAAATATCGTTCACATCGCGCCAACCATCGCATCCTCGAGCGGTGAAACGCTCAGACAGATGGCCTTGGCCGGCATCGGCATTGTCTGCCTCTCAGATTTCATGACGCGCGATGATCGCCAGGCCGGACGCCTGGTGCAGTTGTTCGCCCGGCAGACGGTGGACGTGCGTCAGCCCATCAATGCGGTCTACTACCGAAACACAACGCTCGCCTCTCGCATCACGTGTTTCGTCGATCACATCGTAGAGGCCTTGGGCAAAAGGCCTTTCGAAGAGTGAGCCTTGAGCCAGGAAAAATTGATAGATTTCGCAGGATGCTGAATGTCCGCTTTCGACCCGAAGAAGACATGGCGTTTGTTGCGATTCTGCGCTTTACCAAAACGGAGAGAGGGGAAGCTCGATGGCCTGGCTAGATCCGCAGTGGTTCACGTTTGAGGCACTCAAGACTGAGTGGAAGCGAAAGAACGTACGCGCTTGGTTGTTCGGGCTGGCAACCACTGCTGTGGTAGTTGCCCTCATCTGGAACCCAGAAACTCTCCCCACGGCGCTATACATCGACTCGGTTGGCCTCGAAATGTTCTTGACGCTGATGGAGCTGAATATCCTTGTAGGGGTCATCCTCTACAGGCAACAATTTGCTGCGTTCTTTTGGGCGTTATACGCATCAAATGGTGTCTCTGGCGCCACTCTTCGCAAGGCGGTGGCTCTTCCGAAGTACTCGTGGGCGGCCATAAATGGCGCTTTTGAATGACCAGCGTACAGATCAACTTGGGCGGTTGAGCGTGGCAGCGTTCCTACGGTCCGCTTTCGACCCATAGCGGACCTTTAAGAAACTGGGGAGATCATGGACGAAACCATTGATGTTCAACTGACACCGAACGAACTCCGGTATCTGATTTCGTGCGGTGTGGCGCTTGTGCAAAACCTTCCCGAAGGTTCGTTGCCGACCTACTGCCATTTCAACAAGGCGCAAATCGTCGAGTTCTCAGCCCGTATGCGCGCCCGCCTCGACGAGGCCGGATACGATATGTGAAAGGTCCGCTTCCGACCCGAAGCGGACACTGGCGACGCAAAGGATGGAGCGGCAAGAAATGGACGGATCGGTGAAGCAACTTCGTGAGCGCCTTCTGGATCAGGATTTTTGTGAGTGGTGCTTCATACCATTCACTATGCTTCTTGCGGCTTGCTTGATCGTTCTTCTTACGTGCTCATATCAGATTGCATGGGTGTTTTCTGTCCAGCGAGACGTGACCCTAGGTGGGCCATTCACGGCCTGTGAGCAGCCTTTGGGTAACAGGTGCACCACAGAACATGAGGCCATATCGTCCGATCAATCGCGCAGGGTCTTTGAACCCTATATGTTCGAGTTCGAGCCCGGCGTATTGCACTATGACCGAAAAATCCAGAAGTCGAAGTACAGTTTCACGTATCGCATCGATGGCTATGAAGAGATCTGGCCCTATTTGCCGGCATTGAGCCTCGGTTGGGTTCTGAGCTTCATTGGGCTCGTGGCATGGTGGCTTCTAGGAGGGCCCAGGCAGTTAGGGCGATTCCTGCGGCACGGAGAGGATTAGTCCGCTTCCGACCCATAACGGACATTGCCGGGGTTGGCTTAAAAGGGGGAATCTGTGGGCACTCTTCGGCGCCTATGGCGCGTTGGCCTGTTTGTAACTGGGCTGGCATTCCTGGTCGGTGGTTCATGGGCTTCGACGCCCGAGTCGAAAGCGACCGACACCGTGAAAAGGCTCTACCGGGACTATTCATGGGAGGCAACCATGATTGACGGGCCAGGGCCTTGGATCGGGGACGCACCAAAAGCAGTACTCGAGCAATATCTGGACAGCGACTTGTCCGCCATTTGGGTCAAGTCCAGGGCATGCAAGGGAAGCGATTGTGCTGTTGACTGGGTGGGTTACGACCCGCTCTGGGACAACATGGATCCCTCCGGGTTCTATAACGTCAACATCGAAGCCACGGGTGACCCGCACGTTGTGAGGGTGGAGATGGATGCTGCGTGCGCGCCGGCGCAGCCGTGCAAGCCAGTGGCTGAGACACGAGTTCGCCTCACCTATTTTTTGGAGCGGACAGCGATGGGATGGCGCATTTCGGATATACAGAGCGAAGTGCACGGCTCATTAAAGGCGGCTCTTCTGAGGGCGCTAAGCGAACATTGAAGTGTCCGCTTTCGACCCAAAGCAGAAATTATTGGTGGCCAGAACTGTGCCCCGGGGAGCGTCATGAGTTCGATCATCGAGGACATTGAACGAGAGGCCGATGCGTTCGCTAGGGACAAGTCGCTTCCTGCCCATGCCAAGCCATCCTATGTCGCGATATGCAAATACGTTAGGGACCTTCCTGTGGATCAGGTATGCCCATACTGTGGCGGTGCCATGTCCGTAGAACCACGCGGGGCCGCTTGGCTTTTAGATTGTCCATGCGGTCGATGCAGGGACACTTGGCGGGGATTCTAGGCGTCCGCTTTCGACCCGAAGCGGACATCTTCACTGGGCGGGTCAATGGCACGGAATCGGGGGACGGGATAGCTGATGAACCAGCAAGCAAAGAATAGGATTTTCGCCGTCTTGTCGCTTTCGTTGCTGCTTGCCTCGGTCTATTGCGCTCTTGGCGTCTTGCAGGCTGCAAGTCTATTCACAGGGGACCGCGCGGTTCGAAATGTTCATTTCTGGGGAACCCTGACTTGCGTCGGTATCTTTGGGGCCGTGTTCTTCGGCGTACTTGCTGTTCGGGCAGCAAGACTGTCCAGGGCTCCGCGTTGAAGTCCGCTTCCGACCCATAGCGGACCCCGAACTAGGGCTTCGGCAGGGCAATGTATGGGGGAGTTGGCATGCGGTATGCGTCTTTTGGTTTTGGAGTCAGCCTTTTACTGGTTGCAACGGCATCGCCTTCGCTTGCGAGCGATCACACGTCCAAACGCAATGAGGCGCCTGTTTCGGTCTGCGAGTTGTTGCATAACGGTGGGCCTACCGTGGTGGCCCGTATTCACATCAAGGCACACTACGTCACCGATCTTCGGCATGGCGCTTATCTCGATGACTCCGGGTGCAAAGGGTTGGTCATACAAGAGGGCGTTCAAATGAACGATCCAGTGGACCCGAGCGTTGTTCGCTTTAACGTTACGACTCACGAGCACATGATTTCGCACTCGTTGGTCGAGTTTGACGTGGACGTCGAGGGAACCTACACGCCAAGGCCTGCTGGCGAGTTCTGGGGTAACGAAGCCAAGGGGCGACTGGTGATTGAGCGAGTCTGGTCGTTTCAGCGAGCCAGCTCTGTTCCTTGAGTAGTTCAAAGAGATTTCGCCAAGTCCGCTTTCGATCCGAAGCGGACCTTATGATCGCTAGTGAAGACGATGTAGCAACCGGGCACTGGAAAGCGTACTTATGGAAAAGCTCGTTGACGACCGGCCGTTGGGTATCTACTCCGACCAGGACGGCTTCTTCCGGTCCGAGTATCAGGTCGGAACGCGATTGATCTGGGTGAGGTGTCAGCATCGACCGGGCTGCCTTGAGTGCGTAGAGAGGGTCGACAAGCTCATGCCCGACGTTTCTAAGGCTATGCCCGGTGCAATTGAGCTTGCAGAGAACTGTTCCCGGGCAATGATTCCCGAGTTCTGGGCCAAGCACGATATATCCATACGGGAAGGGAATCGCCTAGATGTTTGGGGCATCACCATCACTCCCGATCTTGGAATGGCAAGGTTTGATATCTCCGAGAACCACGACTTCGACTACTCGTCACCAACGTTCTCGAAGGAGGACTATTGGAACGACGAGCCGTTCCTCTTGCCAGAGCTGCCCGATACGCACCATGTCTATATCATCCGCGATGGAGATGGGGTGCTCGGTGTTGAACCAATACGGTCCTAGTGAAGATGTCCGCTTTCGACCCGTAACGGACAGTTTCAGAGCACTGCCAGCGGCGGACACGAAGCCTGATCAGGGGAGCGGCAATGGACGTCAGTCCAGCAGAGCAGGCGTTTCGCAAGGTACAAAGTGAACTAGACGACTTGATCGTTGCCGCAATGCCGGAGTTCAAAGCGATGGGTCTTGTGTACGCAGACCGCTCCACCCGGACCTATCACTACAAAGAAAGCTACCTTCGATGGGAGGCCGCCTTCGAACGACGATGGCAGAGGGATCTCTTCACTCAACAGGTCCAGATCACGCTGTGCTACGGGGAGCCGATAGACCCAGGTGAACCGGCAGTGGTTGGCGTATTTCGTCGCGCCGAGAGCTATAGACCGGGCCAGATATCGAGTGTCGACAGCAAATACGAGGAGTCGATTCCCTTTGACGCCGTTCGTGCAGACGGCCTTGCCGGGCTGATCAAATCGCATCTTGCTGCGGCCGCTGCGCTACTGGATGTTGCTGTTTGACTGATTGTCGCCAGGTCCGCTTTCGACCCGATGCGGACATAACCAAACCTAAGGCCACTAGATGGATCTGGTATCTGATGATCGATAAGAAGCTTCAGCCGGTTGAGTGGGCCGCGTTCATGTATGAACTCGAGGACGCTCGAGAGCATCTCGAAAACCTGATAAAGGATCTCCATAAGGACCCGAGCTATGGCGAGCCCGAACTTCGCATAGACCTTGGACACGTGTTTGCGCATCTGAACAGGGCATGGCGAAGCAGCGCCCGTGAATTGAGCGACGCCGAGTGGGAATGGGCATCCAAGTTTCCTGACGATTTGACACCGGTTGGCTAAGGTATGCGCGCCTGCTGGCCACGCGCGATGGGAGCTTCAGTCCCTGACGATCGGCCCTGACAGATACTGCTCATCGGTCACCGGCTCCATCCAATTCACGTTGATGCCATTGAGCATTTCGGTGATCGCCACGTGAGTCATGGCGGTGGTGTCGGTAGCGCCGTGCCAGTGGCGGCGCTGGCATGGGCACCAGATGACGTCGCCGGCGCGAATCTCTGTGCGTGGGCCGCCTTCGCATTGCGTCCAACCCACACCGGAAGTGACGATCAGTGTTTGTCCCAGTGGATGGGAATGCCACACGGTGCGTGCGCCGGGTTCGAAGGTGACGATGGCGCCACCGC
>NZ_JAELTQ010000189.1 GCF_016428905.1 Dyella sp. ASV24
TGCGCCGCGAGTGGTCGCCGCTGTTGATCGAAACCTATGGCTCGCTGGGTGGTGACGACATCGAAGCGCGTTTGCGTCGTGCCGAATCCTGGCTTGATGCCCATCCCAACGATGCTGCATTGTTGCTCACGCTGGGCCGCATGTGCGCGCGTCAGCAACTATGGGGCAAAGCCACGCAGTACCTCGAGCGCTCGCTTGCACTGACGCCAAGCAGCGGTGCCTGGGAGGCGCTCGGCGACGTGCACGCGGGGCAGGGCGACGCTGCGTTGGCCCAACGTTGCTATCGCAACGCGCTGGCGCTTGCCCGTGGTGAGGCGGTCGATCCACTGCCGCAGGGCGCGCGTTCCACACGGCTGGATACCCGCCCCATCGCGGTGGAAGAGCGTAGCGAACACGGCGTGCCGCGCTTGCCGGAATAAGGCCTCAGGTTTGAAGATCCCCGGCTGCGTAAGCTGGGGATCGGCCATGCGGAATGGCTGATGCCAGGTCGCGAGACACGCTCAGCTGGCGGAGATCGCCCAGGTGATGAAACCCGCGTTGATGGCGGTGAACACCAGCGAGACGAGGAAGATCGCATCCGCGATGCGTTCCAGCCGATGATTGCGGCCCAGGCTGCGCGTGCGCAGCGCCCAGTACGACAACAGGCAGGATGCCAGGTAGAGCATGGAGTTGACGGCCAGCAGGTCGTCGCCCAGCAAGTCTTCCTTACGTAACGAAATCACCACGCGAAGGATGCCAATCACCGTCAGGCACACGCCAACCATGGCGGCCGAGGCGGTGAAGATGTGCACGCAGATATCATGGTCCAAGCGTGCGCGGGCGGTGTCGGCGGTATCTCCGGGGCTGTCGTTCATCGTGGCGTGGCCAGTATCGAGTGTCTGGAAACAGGGAGCGTCGGTGCGGGTTGCCGGTTCCGGTCGAAGCTTCATGCGTTTAGCTGCCAGATGCTATATCGCCGGCGTCACCAGGCCCCACCCACCAGCGCTGTACGCGCTCGGCGACGGCCACCACGGCCAGCGCGCAGGCAATGCCCAACGCCACTTCACCCACGCGGGTGAGCGCGATCAGCCAGAACGAACCGGTGTGCGGCACTAGCATGATGATGGTGGTAGTGCTGGCGCTCAGCCGCGCCGCGCTGCCGACGCCTAGCAGCCAGCAAGCGCCGATGGCAGCGACGATGCCGACCACATAGGCGCCGTACTGCTCGCCTAGCAGCAGGACTGCGCCAAAGCCCGCCACGCTGCCCACCAGTGCGCCGATGATCTGATCACGCGAGGACGAGCGCGTGTCCAAGTAGTTCTGTTGCGTCACCGCGATGGCGGTCAATGCAGCCCAGAACGCCTGCTGTGTATGTAAGAGCAGGCCCAGCCCATAGGCGGCGCTGGCGGCGAGCAAGGCCAGCAGCGCGAACCATGCGCCCTGCATCAGGCGATGCGTCCACGGCAAATGGCGATAAACAAACGCCATGCCTTGCTGAACGTCGAACAGCTGCCGGAGGTTGTCGCGTAGCGATGGCTTGTCGCTCATGGTCGTCCGCCGTGGCTAGTTACAACGGCGTCAGGTTGGCATAGGCGTAAACCAACCACTTGCTGCCGCTGCTGGAGAAATTCACCTGGATACGCATGTGCGCGCCGCTGCCTTCCGCGCTGACCACGATGCCCTCGCCGAAGCTCGGGTGGCTGACACGCTGGCCGAGTTGCAACGGCATGCTCTCTTGCAACGAGATGGAGCCGCCGGTCGGGCGCGCACCGTACAGCGGCCGGCTCACCTGCACGCGCGGACGCACTTCGTCGATCAGTTCGGGTGGAATCTCGGCAAGGAAGCGCGAAGGCCGCGCGAGCATTTCAACACCGTGCATGCGACGCGATTCGGCGTAGGTGATGAACAGCCGTTCGCGCGCACGGGTGATGCCGACATAGGCAAGGCGACGCTCTTCTTCCAGGCGACCTTCGTCTTCGACGGAGCGCTGGCTGGGAAACAGGCCTTCCTCCATGCCGACGAGGAACACGACGGGAAATTCCAGACCCTTGGCCGAATGCAGCGTCATCAACTGCACGCAGTCATCCCAGGCTTCGCCCTGGCCTTCGCCGGCTTCCAGCGCCGCGTGTGAGAGAAACGCAGCCAGTTCGCTCAGGCCTGCTTCTTCGTCATCCGGCGTCAGCTCGAAGCGACTGGCCACGTTGACGAGTTCGTCCAGGTTTTCCACGCGTGATTCGGCGTTGCCGCGACTGTCCTTCTCGTAGAAGTCGCGCAGGCCGGTGTGCGTGATGGCATGGTCGATCTGTTCGGCGAGCGCGAGGGCGTCGCCAGTGCCTGCACCGGCAAAGGCGCGGGCCATGTCCTCGATCATGGTGAGGAAGGCCTTCACGGCATTCTTCGCGCGGCCTGCCAGTTCCTTGCCGCCGCTCAATTCGCTCAGGGCTGCATCCCACATCGAACTGCTTTCGGCGCGTGCGCGACGTCGCAGCACGTCCAGCGTGCGATCGCCGATGCCGCGCGGCGGCGTGTTCACCGCGCGCTCGAAGGCGGCATCATCGTGGCGGTTGGAGGAAAGGCGCAGATAGGCCAGTGCGTCCTTGATTTCCGCACGATCGAAGAAGCGTTGTCCGCCATACACGCGGAAGCGGATGTCCCGCTGCATCAGCTGTTCTTCGAAGTTACGCGACTGTGCGTTGGAGCGGTATAGGATGGCGCAATCGCGCGCTTGGCCGTGCTCGGCCACGTATTCGCGGATGCGTTCCACCACGAAGCGCGCTTCGTCCTGCTCGTTGTAGGCCGAGTAAAGCGCGATGCGCTCGCCTTCGCCGCCGTCCGTCCACAACTGCTTGCCAAGGCGACCACCGTTGCGTGCGATCACGCTGTTGGCGGCCTTAAGGATGGTGGAGGTGGAGCGGTAGTTCTGCTCGAGCTTGATGGTCTTGGCGCCGGGGAAGTCGCGCAGAAACTGCTGCACGTTCTCCACCTTCGCGCCGCGCCAGCCGTAGATGGCCTGGTCATCGTCGCCCACCACGAACACTTGTCCCGTTTGACCAGCAAGTACACGGATCCACGCGTACTGCAGCGTGTTGGTGTCCTGGAACTCGTCGATCAACAGGTAACGCCAGCGGTCGCGGTAGTGCTCAAGGATGGCGGGGTTGTTCAACCATAGCTCGTGCGCGCGCAGCAACAGTTCGGCGAAGTCGACCAAGCCGGCGCGGCGGCACGATTCCTCGTAGGCCTGATAGATCTGCACCATCGTGCGCGTCATCGGATGATCGCGATGCTCGATGGTGTCCGCGCGCTTGCCTTCGTCCTTCCATTGGTTGATCTGCCAGGTAGCCTGACGGGGCGGGAAGCGCGCCTCATCCAGCCCCAGGCCTGCGATCACGCGCTTGATGATGCGCTGCTGATCATCTGCATCGAGAATCTGGAAACCTTCCGGCAGGCCTGCTTCGCGCCAGTGACGGCGCAACAGGCGGTGCGCGATGCCGTGGAACGTGCCTACGGTAAGGCCCTGCGTGCCACCTGGAATCAATTGGTCCAGGCGCGCGCGCATTTCGCCTGCGGCCTTGTTGGTAAAGGTGACAGCGAGGATCGCCCACGGCGATATGCCTTCGACCTGGGTGAGCCAGCCGATGCGGTGGGTGAGCACGCGCGTCTTGCCGGAGCCGGCGCCCGCGAGTACCAGGTAATGGCCGGGCGTGGCGCAGACGGCTTCGCGCTGCGCGTCGTTGAGCTTGTCGATCAGGTGGGAGACATCCATCCTGCCTATTGTAGCGGGCGTGGCCGGATCGGTCCCGAATGGTGCCTATCCAGGGGCCGCGTCAGTAGCTGGGATCGAAACTCAGCAGGTGCCATGAGGCGATGAATGCGATGGCGCCGAGGCAGGCCAGCAAGAGCACGGTGCTGCTGATCCTGCGCCACCATGCCTTGCCCTGCCACGCGCGCCATGTCTCCATGGCTGCGGGTACGGTACCGAGCACGGCCAGGGAGCCGACCAGGAGAAGCAGAGCCAGGCGCATCTCGAGATGCGGCATGCCCAGTCGCGGCAGGATAAGACACCAGCCGCCAGCGAACAGAAGGTAAAGAAAGGCGGTGAGGCGGCTGAGGCGATACCACCGCACATCCTGATCAGGCAGCGCTAGCGAGGCATGTCGACGCCCCAGCCACGCCATGACCGGCCAAGACAGTCCGATCAGGACAAACACCGTGACAAGCAATGACACCACGTTCGCGACGCTGTGGGGAGAAGCGCCAGTGGCCGGCAGATAGACTTCCGTGGGCGACAGCACATCGGTGGAAACCATGCGTACTTTGCCGTCGCGAACGACGGCGGCAAGCCTGCGGCCTGTGCTGTCGTCAACCCACTGATAGGGCTTCACCTCGCGCCAGTGGGCCGCGCCGAACATGGAGGCGACGAGCGAGCCATCGGTAGCCACGCTGATCTCACCCTGGTGAAACAGATCGCGCAGCGCGAGCACAGTGCTCTGCGCCGTGATGCTGGACGTGTAGCGGCCTGTGAGTTGTGCGGCGTGCTGCTTGTCCGTGCCGAGCGTCGGTTGTTTCAGCTGTGGCAATGGCGGGAAGTAGCGATCGGAGAAACGTTCGATCAAGGGACGCAGCAACGGCTTCGCGTCGCCACCGGCTGTGGCAATGAAGATGCCCGAATGGTGTTCGGGGATCAGCGCAAGCAGGCTGTGGTATCCGTTGAAATCGCCCTCCTGGCCAAGCGCGGTCTGGCCGTCGCGATCCATATGGGCGAAACCCAGCGACATGCCAGGCAGGCCTGGGATGACGGCGCGCTGGTATTCCTGCATCTGCTTGACGGTCGCCTGCTCCAGCAGCTGCGCGTTGTCGGCACGGCCAAACTGCAGGTAGGCGATCATGAGTTGCGCCATGTCACCGCCGCTGATCGCAAGGCCGGTGGCTGGCGTTGGAAGGACGAGCTTCCGCGGTGACTCAGGCGTGCCCGCTGGTCCCGCGTTGGACGCGAAGTTTCCCCAGAGTGGCGTCGATTGATCGAACGTCGCGTGCTGAAGGCCCAGCGGTTCGAAGACGTGCCGTGCGGCGTAGTCGTCGAAGTGTTGTCCTGATGCGCGCTGCACAATGTAACCGGCCAGCGCCATGCCGTACGTGGAGTAGGCCGGCACGCTACTCGCCGGATAGATACGCGCGGGTACGCGAACCCAATGCTTGAGCCAGGCTTCGTTCTGTTCCAGCTGCTTTGGGTCCGTCAGGTACGCACGCTTGATCACGTCCTCGAGACCGGGCGTGTACGTCAGCAGATCACGCAGCGTGACCGGCTTTCCATCCAGTGGCGGAATAGTGAAGTCGAGATAGCGATTGATATCGGCATCGAGTTCAAGCTTGTGTTGCTCGACCAGTTGCATGACCGCCGTCGACGTCACCACGCTGGACATCGCGCCGACGCGAAACATCGTGGTGGCAGGGTCGATCGCTTTCTTCTCGTCTGGGTCCGCGTAGCCGTAACCCTTCGAGAAGAGGATCTGGCCATCCCGCACCACGACGACTACCGCGCCAGTCACTGAGGCCTTCTGCATGACGCCGCTCATCTCGGCATCGAGCCAGGGTTGCACGTCGCTGGCGCTGAGATCCGTCGCGCCCAGTGGGGTAACGGCGGCGTGCTTGGCCTCGGGCAGCGGTGTGATCTGGATAGTCGCTTGCGCCCACAGCAGCGCCGGAAGCCATGCCAGCAACAGCGTCACGGCTCCTTTGCGCCACGGGAGCCTGCGCATCAAGGCGGACGCGATGGCGAGCATGGGTGACTCCTGGGTGCGTAGCGCGGGGACGAGCGGCAAGTATGCCGCGCCATTCGTGGTCCAGCGTCTGCGTCGCGTCAACGTGCGTCAGCCGGCTTTCAGCCGGGCGTGCCGTTTCAGGCGCGTTTCATCTTGGCCATGACGTCGGCCAATTCCCGCACGGCGGCTTCTGAGGCTTCGCGGTGCGGCGTGATATCCGCATTGTTGAAATTGCCGGTATCGCCGATCACCTGCACCATGATGCCGTCGCTACGTGGCACCACGCTGATGTCTTGCGCACGCAGGCCGTAGGTGATTTCGGGCTGAGGAATCAGCCGTGCCGTCTGTCCGCGCACGGGAATCACTGATTCATCGTTGAACAGGGCACGTGCGCCATAGCCTGTGGCGTTGACCAGCGTGTGCTCAGGCAGTTGCTGCAACTGTTCGAGGTGTTCGAACTCGCGGATCTCGATTTTGCCGCCCGCCGCCTGGTACTCATTCATCAGATAACTGGCATAGCTGCTGATGTTGAACATCAGCGTGGTGTAGCGGCGCACGTAGGGTTCCGGGAACGGATGGGTACCTGGCGACAACTCCACCGGGCGGGGCGTGAGGTCGCGCACGCGGTCGCCGAACTCGCCGTACTCGGGCTCGTCCGGTACGTCGCCATGGAACTTGCCGAACGGTGCATCGGACAGTGAGTAGCCATCGATCCATTCGATCGGCTTGCCCGGCAGGCCGAGCAGACTCTGATAACGCGCGTAGGAAATGCGCGTCATCATTTCCCAGCGATCCGCCAACGCGGGCGCATGCGCGGCATCACAAATGCGCGAATCGGGCGTCCACAAGCCGGAGGCGCGCATGGAGAACACATCCGGCGGCAAAGCCTTGGCGTAGATGCGCACCGACAGGCCCGCGCGCTGTGCGAGCAGGGCGGTGGTCAGGCCGATGGCGCCACAACCGATTACGCCGATTTCTTTCGCGCTGGTGGCTTGCACCATCTGCAAGGCCAGCGTGGCCGAACCCCACGACAGCGACCAGCCGCTGCCGCCGTGGCCGTAGTTGTGCACCACGGTTTTCTTGCCCAGTTTTTGCGTTTCGATACGCGGGCCTTCCGCGCGATAGGGCCGCGTGCACACGTAGACGCCGGTGATGCGGTCCGTGCTGGCCCGGATCAGCGGCAGCGAAAAAGCGCCACCCGTCGTTGTAGGCCGGGATTCCACACGCGGTCCCGCACAGGCGGCGAGCCCCGCCGTGGATGCGACGGCAAGCGTCGTACCGGCCTGGCGCAGGAAATGGCGTCGTTCCATGGTTCAGTGTCCCGGGGGCGGGGAAGAATGCCGCAAGCCTACATGCTCGTCATTCCGGCGGCGCCCGAAAAGAGGCAAGGGCCGGAATGACGGTCGTGGACATCAGCCCTTCTTGAGGAAACCCGCCAGCGCAAGCACGGCACCCACCGCAGCACCGGCAATGCCCACCCATTGTGGAAAGGCCTTGTCGTGCGTCGCGGTGACCTTGGCCGAACCGATTTGCACGAGCGTGTCCGTGGTCTGGTAGCTGCCGTGGCCAGCCAATACCCAGATACCGCCAGCCAGAAGGGCGAGGCCCAGAAGGATCAGCACTGCACGCATGGAAAGCTCCTATGGATCGGTATGCCGGCCATAGGAGCACGAGGCAGAGGGAAAAGTCGACGGCGGCATGGAAGTTCGGACATCCGCCGTCGAGGGAGGTAAGCGTG
>NZ_JAELTQ010000018.1 GCF_016428905.1 Dyella sp. ASV24
GCTTCGATTGCTGCAGGGCGTTGGTTTCAGCGTGGACCAGAGTCTGCAGATGGTGGCTGACCGTTTTAGGGAAGCGATGCCCTTGCTAAGCCGCGAAGTCGGCGACGCGAACGCGCTTTACCTGCGTGGCCGCACGCGCCTGCAATCGCTGCGTCGCCTGTGCGAGTTCGACAACGATGGCCTGAAAAGCCTGGTGCAGATTCTGGTTCAAGTGCACGAGCACGGCGGCGCAGTACAGGAGCCGCTTCGTCAATTCGCTGATCGCCTACGCGAACAGCGCAAGCTGCACATGAAGGAATTGGCCGGCAAGCTTTCCGTGAAGATGACGGTGGTGATGATGCTCACACTGATACCGGCGCTGCTCCTCGTGCTCGCCGGCCCGGCCGTCATATCCCTCGCCGCCAGCGTTACCAAACTGCAAGGACATTGATCATGGTCTATCGCGCCCTTGTTCGCCGCTGGATCATCGCTACCCTGACCTGTGTAGTACTCGCAGCCTGTGGCAAGACCCTCGGCGGCTATCCCAACCACACACCGACCGCCTCATTGGTCGCGCCGAGTTCCGGTGCACATGACGACAAGACGGTGTACATGGATCTGATTCGCCAGATGCAACAGCAAGGCGCGTATTACGCCTCACTTGCGCATATCGACGCCTATCGGCAACGCTTCGGCGCCACCCCGGAGCTACGTCGTCGCCAAGCGGATGCGCTGCGCGCCACGGGACAGCTGGACGCGGCACGCACCATCTATCGCAGCCTGCTCAGTGGCGATCAGGCGGCCCCCGCGTGGCATGGACTGGGTCTGGTCGAGGCGCAATCCGGCAACGGAGCGGCGGCCGATGAGGCTTTGCTCAAGGCTACGGAACTGGAACCGGTGAACGCGTCGTACCTCAGCGATCTGGGCTACGCGCGCCTGTGCGACGGACAAACCGCGATCGCCAAGGACCCGCTGGCCATGGCCGCCGAGCTTGACCCGACCAATGCCAAGGTGATCGCCAATCTCGCCCTGTGGGCCATGTTGACCGGCGACACCACGCGTGCGGACGCCATCATGCAACGCGGCCAATTACCGGCCGACAGCCAGAACGACGTCCGCCGACTGGCGGTGCAGCTCGCCTCGCGCCGACCGCGCGTAACAACGTCGGTCAATACCCCGTCTACGCCTTCTGCGCCGACGAAGAAAGCGGCAGGCACGCCCACCCCGACGGATGTACCCGCCGGCATGCTGCAGCGCTTCACCACCAGCGCCACCGCCTACGAGGCACAACCATGATGCCCTCCACGCTCCGTTTTCCGCGACTCGCTCTTGCCGCGCTAATCGCTTGCGCAACGTCCTTGGGCGTCAATGCACAACAGACACCAATCACCGGACAGATGGGTGCGCCGACATCGGCTCCGTCGGCCACGCAGGCTCCTGCCGACGCACCGACTTCCGCCGCGCAGCCCATGCCCAGCGCTGACGCGCATGCGGACTCCGAAGTAGGCGATGTGACCAGACAGTTGGTAAGCATGCAAAGACAAGGCACTCATGCCGGCAAGGCATTGCCGATACCGGGCCAGGAGGCCTCGGCCAGCTATCTGCGCTACCTGAAAAGCTTTGAGCACCCGATTCCCGAGTTCTATGAGGGAGCGGTCTCCAAGAACGTCGGCGGAAGCGGCAATACCTCGGGCACATCCGGCTCGCCATGATACTCGTGCCATCCAACTTCACCGCGCGCTCTCCGTGGCGCCAGTCACGTTCCGCGCAACGTGGTGTCACCGCCGTCGGTATGCTGCTGATAATGCTGTTCCTGATCAGCATGCTGGGCATCGTCGAGGTGGGCTATCTGTACTGGGCCAAGCGCGACACGCAGAAGGTGGCGGATCTGGCTGCACTGGCGGGCGCCCAGCTGATGAGCGCCTGTATCTCAGGCAACGGGGACAACACGGCCGCGCGCGGCAACGCCGTTACCGAGAATGGATTCAACGGTGCGTCGTGGGCCTTGCAGATCACCTGCGGCACCTGGGATCCGGTGGCCAACAGCGGCATTACTGATCATTTCTCCGCTACGGCAAGCGGAGGCACACCCAACGCCGTGAAGGTCATAGCTCAACGCCCAGTGCTGCCGATCTTTGGCCTTGCAGGCACCTTACCGAACGTCAGCGCCGAAGCCGTCGCTGCCAGCGAGAGCCCTATTGCCGTGTTCAGCGTAGGCAGCACGTTGGCTACGGTGACCAACCAGTCCACGCTGGGAGGCCTGCTCACCGCCATCGGCATTTCCATTCCGCAGGCATCACTGGTCGGATACAACGGCCTGGCCACCGCCACCGTGACGCCAGCGGGACTACTCAATCAGCTCGGGATACAGGTGCCGGCAAACGTCACGGTCGGCCAGCTCAACACGCTGCTGGCGACGTCGGCCAATGCGCACGCCCTGATCGACGTGCTCAACGCCACTGTCATCGCCGCCGGCCAGCAACAGCTGCTGAGTGCCAACGCCACGCTGGTCAATGCGATCACCACAGCGGTCGGCACCACGCCAGGCATGGTGACGCTGGGTTCCAGCGGTGCGACGCCAACGGGCCTTTTCGCCCAGATCACCGCGCCCGATTCGGCGGCGCAGTCCGCGCTCAATGCGCAGGTAAATGCGCTGCAGCTGGTCAGCACCGCCATCGGTGTAGCAACCGGCCAGCATGCGATCAACGTTCCCAGTCTCGCGGTCAACATTCCACCCAACGTGGTGACCACGACGGCGACGGCCAGCGTGATCGAGCCACCGGCTATTGGCATTGGTGGCGTGGGCACAACGGCTTTCACGTCGCAGGTGCGCGCCTTCGTCCAGATCGGCGTGAATTCCAACAATGCGCCGCTGGTCGGCGGCCTTTTGAAAACGCTCAACACCCAAATCCAGCTCAACGTACCCATCGCCATCGACCTGGTGAACGCCAAGGCGACCCTGACCGGCCTGTGTACGAGCAAGGATTCCAGCGGCAGGGATCTGGCGACCATCCAGGTGAATTCCTCGGTGCTAAAGACCTGCGTCGGCGCTTTCAACCAGTCCGCTGCGTTCTCCACCAGCGGTGACTGCACCAGCGTGCCTGGCGCGAACACCAACCAGCAGCTGCTCAACATCACGGTCGCTGGCGCGTCGGTGGCGAACGTGAACACGCATTTTTCACTCAGCGCACTCGATGCCAGCGGCTCGGCGTCGTTTTATCCGGGGCAGCAACAGAACCTGCCGACGAACGGCACGCCGCTCACGATAGGCACCACGGTCAGCAACATCTTCACCGCCATCACCACGCTGCTGCTCAATGGCGTGGTCAACACGGCGAGCAACAACAATAGTGTCGTGAGCAACCTCGCTTCTGACCTGTGGTACGCCAATGCATCGTCCGGAGGCGGCAATCTGGGGCAATTGCAGGCGAGCCTGAATCAGCTGGCAGGGGCTAACGGCACACTACAGGGCTTCCTGCAGAACCTGCCCCAACAGGTCACCAGCATCCTTGGCAGCGCCCTCACCCTTAACGTGAACGGGCTGCTCAGTGGCGTCGGCGGTCTGCTCAATGGCGTAACCAACCTGTTGACGGGGATATTGAATGGCACGTTGGGCCAACTCGCCTGCGCGCTTGGCGGGGCGACGGCCTGCATTCCCGTCATCCAGGGCACCATGAATGGCACTTCCAACGGCATCCCCAATGGCCTGCTTGGATTGCTTTCCTTCGTGATCCAGCAACTGCAGGCGCCGCTCAACAGCCTGGGCACGGGCGTGCTGACCCCGGTGCTCAACAACACCCTGGGCATCGACCTGGGCGTGAGCACGGTGAACCTGCAGTCATTGCAGTGTCACGGTGTGCAGTTGGTCTACTAGTTGGCGGTCGTTGTAAGCCCTCGCCCCTTGACCGCCCCGGGCAGACCCTTAGACTGTCCCGGATGGCCCGGCCATGGAGGGGAGATGCGCGCCCTAGCGCGCCCCGGGGCCGGCCACGATCAGAGGGGAAAGACCGGATGAAGGCTTTGACTCGCAGCGCGAGCCCACGATGTGTGCTGTTCGCCATCGGCACCATGGTCCTCATGGCCACGTCGGCTTGCGCCAGCGCACCCGCCACGGCCAACAATCCCATGCCCCAGGCGGTGGCCGCTCCGGCGGCTGCCACACCGCCTCGCGTGCCGCTGACCACGGTCGAGAGCCTGCGCCAGCTGATCGACAACCATCAACTCACCGAAATGCGCACGACGTATAACAGCACCTTTGGCGCCAGCCTGCTGTTCCGTCCGGAAACGCTGGGCTATTACGTGGTGCTGTTCCACGGCAAGGAGTTCTGGCGCGTGATGCAGACCGACTCCTTCGACGATGCCGAAAGCCTCTACCGCACTTTTGTAGCGCAGACGCAAACGCTGGGTCAGGTCGAAATCGACACCCTGCGCCTGGATGCCGGCAACAAGTACGCCGAACACATGATCTCGGTGAACGAGGCCAAGCTGCGCAGCCTGCAGCAGGATGCGAATAACCAGCAACAGCAGGCTCGCCAGGTGGCCGAGGCGCAGGAGCAGTCGCGCCAGCAGGCCGTTACGCTCAGCAGCGATCTGCACAACACCAACGCGCAGCTCGATGCGGTGAAACAGCAGATCCGCGCACTGGAAGCCATGCAGGCCAACCCGGCGCTCGTGCTGCCCACGCCGGCTCCCGCGCCGGCGAGCACTACCGCAGCGCCAACGACAACGCCGCAACAGCAGCCGCCAGCCACGCCCTGATTCGTCGGCAATAAGTTGCTCTTTGAAACCGCCGCTGTCGTGCTGACGCGGCGGTTTTATTTTGGGGCCACGCAGCCGTTGGCATGAAGCAAACGGCTTTGAACCGCATGGTGTCAGTGATGACGGAGAGAAGCGCGATGCTGGTCCAGGCGATCCAGCACGCCCTGGATGTAATCCAGACTCTCCTTGTTGGTCTTTACCGAGGTTTCCGGTAGACGAATTTGCTCCAACACGAGAGGCGCGGCTTGTGCCGCCTGACCATGCCTCAGCGCAATGTCAACGCTCGCTGCAATACGGGTGAAACCCGCAAGCGCGGGATCGGGCGCCGCATCAGGATCCGCAGGAACGGGGGCGACTGCCATGGCTTGAAATGCCGGGGCGTTGAGCTTCATCGGTGCCTGCATGTCGCTGACCCTGGGGTCTGAGCGCGTGAGCACTGGCAAAAGAGAGGCCGCTGCGGCATCGCGATGGGTCAATGGATTGAGCTGGAAGATCTCTTCCAGCGTCTTCAGCACAGAGGTGTGATCAAACAGATCATGGCTCACGCCTGCATCGACCCATGGAGACACCAGCACCGCAGGCACGCGAACGCCGTAGCGGCAGAAGTCGAAGGGATAGGGATGGGACGCATGACTTGAGTTCAGGTCCGCATCGCCCGGGGCATCACATGTTGGCGGAATAACGTGATCGAAGAATCCACCGTGTTCGTCATAGGTGATCAGCAGCAGCGACTCTTCCCACACAGGCGACTGACGGATCGTCTCGTAGACATACTTGATCAATGCTTCTCCGCTGGAGACCGTGCCCTTGGGATGTTGCGAGTTGCCGCCGGCCATGTTGGACAGGAGGTTGTAGTCGGGCTCGATGAAGGCGTAGGCGACGTCGTATTGCCCGGACTGGAGCTGTGTTGCGAAAGGGTCGTTCGGATTGCCGGGACTGATGGAGGCAAAGTTCGTGCTGCTGCCAATGAATGGCATGACGTGGCGTTTGACCGCCAGCACCTGGGGTAATGCGTCGCCATGGAAAACTCGCCACGACACGCCTTTCTCGTCGAGACGGTCATAGATGGATCCGTTTTCAAAGCTGAAGGCGGCTTCATCGATGGTGACGCCTGCGAGCGAGGTCAGTCCTCCCGGGCTGTTGGTCAACCCTCCCGATGATCCCGCGTGCACGAAGAACCGGTTTGGCCACGTAGGACCCGGCATGGATGAGTGCCAGTTGTCGAACACGGTGAACAGCTGCGCAAGCTGCGTGAGAACAGGCACGCCAGCCTGAGAGAAACACGACATCGTCTCTGCGCCACCACTGGCCACAAACCCCTGCATCGTTGGTACTTGTGAGGAGTCGCCCGTAAAACCATTCGCCAATGGCAGCAGCGTCGCGTAAAGCTGCTGCCAAACGTTTTCGAATTCGTGTCCAGGATCTGACGTCGGCCGATCCGCTGCCCCGTTACTGGCTTGCACGGATGGCAAATGGGGAGCCGAGGGATCTGGATTGCTCATCTCTGCAGTTACGCCATCCACGCCCGGCATATAACCAAGCATGTGATCGAATGAACGATTCTCCAGCATGAGTACAAAGACGTGTTTGATGGTCGCAGGCATACTTGGCTCCTACTCGATAGAGATGTGCGATGCGCACCCGATGCTGCGCTTGCTGACGAAATAGCGACGGCCTTTCTTGCCCTGCGCGCCCGTACTTATGCATCCGACTCACATCGCTTTGAATACGTTGCGTACTGCCTGTAGCAAGAACCACGCGACTATGGCGAGCAGGGAACGCGTGGCGATGATGCTGAGCGTGGACACCACATAGCGATCGTGGCTATCGAGATACACGTCGAAATACCGGAGGTCGCTCATCGCCCTCTCCGTATCCAGATAGCACCCCGAAGTATTGGCAGGAGGCTTGCGGCTGTCGCTAGACCATTGGTGATACCGAAACGAAGTCGGATGCACCGCTGATATCACGGTACCACCGCATCGCCAGGCATCGTGGCTGTCCTACTTCGATATAGGGTCGGTCGCATACATCGCGTGCAGCGAGCACTCATAGTCGCGCATGGGCATCAAGCCCATGTGCGCGCGACGTTCGTCCAGATGCGCCGGGTCTTCCACCGGTGATTGATGCATGTCGCTGGGCTTCGCGGCGTCGCCGACAAACTGGGAACCATAGAGTTGCGGCTTGCCCTGATTGATGCGCACGCGATCTACCAGCATGGCGTAATCCGACGCGCGGATGGTGCCATCGTGCGCGCGAGGCTCCAGCAGGCCAAGCATGCGCGACTGAAACGCCGGATCACTGTCCGCGTGCTGCACTAGCAACCAGGCATCGGTGACGCCCTGTATGCCGACCTGCTCCGGCGTGGGAAAACCCGAGCGAGCGATTACGCTCTTCAGCCAGGCGAGGTTGCTTGCATCGACCTGCTGCATCGCCTTCCCTTCTTTGCTTTGCAAGACCATGCCAGCGGCCATCCAGGCATCGCGCACCTGCTGATCCCGATCGGCGCGCTGATGCAACGTTGTACGTAGCGCGGGCTCGGAGAACGTACGACCGCTGTCACGGCTCGCGGCCTGCTGCACACCATTGGCCTTTATCCAGGCCGCCGCTGCCGGGCAGGATGCCGCTACCCGCGCCATTACATCGTCCTCCTCTGCCCTCGCGGTACCGCAAGAAACCGCTGCAAGCAGCACCAGCACCGTCCATGGCCTCATCCTCGCTCTCCCTGCGTGTGATCTTGCGTCGATACTACCGCGGGAAATTTTCGTCAGCCAAAAGTAAGTCTCCCAGTACTTTTGTCACGGTCATCCGTCGGCCTTCCTACGCATACTCGGGCTTACATCGATCCAAAGCCCTGGGGAGTTCCATGCGTCGCCTTTTGACCCTGCTGATGGCCAGCAGCCTTGTGCTGTTGCCGTGTTCCATGAACCTGGCCAAGGATGCGCCCGCGGACAAGAAAGCCACCGCCACCAAGGATGAGGACATCCAGGCGCCCAGCACCGAGACGGCGGTGCGCACCAAACACAGCGTGAGCGTCAATGGTCGCTCAGTGTCGTATACCGCCACGGCGGGCACGGTGATCATCCGCGACGACAAGGGCGAGCCCCAGGCCAGCGTGTTCTACGTGGCCTATACGGTGGATACCGGCAAACCCGAGAAGCGCCCGGTGACCTTCCTTTACAACGGTGGCCCGGGCTCGTCGTCGATGTGGCTGCATATGGGTTCGTTTGGCCCGGTGCGCATCGCCACCGCAAGCCCCGCGGCCACTGCACCCGCGCCGTACAAGCTGGTGCCGAACAGCGACAGCCTGCTCGACAAGACCGACCTGGTTTTTATCGATGCGGTTGGCACGGGTTATTCGCGTCCTCTCGGCAAAAACGAAGGCAAGGATTTCTGGGGGGTGGATCAGGACGTGTCGGCGTTCTCGCGCGCCATCCAGCGTTACGTGACCATCAACAACCGCTGGAATTCGCCGAAGTTCCTCTACGGTGAGAGTTACGGCACCACGCGCTCCGGCGCGCTGGCCGACGCGCTGCAGGACAAGGGCATGTCACTCAACGGCGTGATCATCATGTCGTCCATCCTCAACTACGGCGTGCGCAATCCCGGTTACGACGAGATGTATATCGGCTATGTGCCGAGCTACGCCGCGGCCGCGTGGTATCACAACAAGCTGGCCAACAAGCCCGCGGATCTGAAGACCTATCTCGATCAGGTACGCGCTTTCGCCCGTGGCCCGTACGCCACCGCGCTTGCCAAGGGACAAGATGTGCCGCCTGCCGAAGCCGATGCCGTGGCACGCCAGCTTGCTGCGTTTACTGGCCTTTCCGCCGAGTACATCAAGGAAGCCAATCTGCGCGTGGATCCCTCGCGCTTCCGCAAGGAACTGTTGCGCAACGAACGTCGCACCATCGGCCGCTATGACGCGCGCTTCGAAGGTGTGGACGAGGATTCCGCCGGCGAAACGCCTGACTACGACGCCTCCGACACGGGCATCAGCGGTGCCTTTGTCACCGCGTTCCATGATTACGTGAGCAACCAGCTCAATTACCACAGCGATCTCGACTACCGCCCGACCTTCGGCGACATCGGCAAGGCGTGGGATTGGAAGCATCAGGCCGCGGGCATCAAGCGCCCGCTGCAAACAGCCTACGTGGCAGGCGATCTCGCGCATGCCATGCGCACCAACCCGAACCTGCAACTGCTGTCGATCAACGGCTACTACGACTTTGCCACGCCGTTCTTCATCACCGAGTACGACATCTCGCACATGAACCTGGAGCCGTCGCTCCGCAACAACGTGCATTTTCTGTATTACCCATCGGGCCACATGATTTACCTCAACACCGAAGCGCTGCAGCAGCTCAAGGGCGACCTGGCACGCTACTACGACGCCACCACCCACTCCTGATCCCCGCCGGAGACGACTGACATGCGCCAGCTTCCGTTTGCTTCGCTCGCCCTCGCCACCCTCCTCGCGTTGGGCACCCTGCCGCTACACGCCGCCGACACGCCGAAAGATGCGCCCAAGGCCGAACAGGCCGACAAGGACAAAGACAAGAACGCCGAGGACATCAGCCAACCTGCGCCGCCCGAAACAACGTCGGTCACCAAGCACAGCGTCCGCGTGGGCAATCGCAATATCAGCTACACCGCAACCGCTGGCCGCCTCACCATTCGCGATGAGAAGGGCAAGCCCACGGTGAGCTTCTTCTACGTTGCTTACACGGCAGACGGTGGCAAAAACAGCAAGCGCCCGGTGACGTTCTTCTACAACGGCGGCCCGGGTTCGTCGTCGATGTGGCTGCATATGGGTTCATTCGGTCCGGTGCGCGTCGCCAACGATGGCGACAAGCCGATTCCGCCTGCGCCGTACCATTGGGTGCCCAATGACCAGAGCCTGCTGGACAAGAGCGACCTGGTGTTCATCGACGCACCGGGCACCGGTTACTCGCGCCTGGTCGGCAAGACCGAAGGCAAGGATATTTGGGGCGTGGACCAGGACGCCGATGCGTTCACCAAGTTCATCACCCGCTACGTCAGCGTGAACAATCGCTGGAACTCACCGAAGTTCCTGTTTGGCGAAAGCTACGGCACCACGCGCTCTGCGGTGCTGGTGAAATCGCTGCAGGACAGCGGCATGGAGTTCAACGGCGTCATCCTGATGTCGTCGATCCTCGACTTTTCCGTCGCTGCGCCGGGCATCGACCACGGCTATATCGTGAACCTGCCCACTGAGGCAGCGATTGCGTGGTACCACAACAAGGTGCCGAACAAGCCGGCCGACATTAAAACCTTCCTCGATGAGGTTCGCCGCTTTGCGTCGGGCGATTACACCTTGGCGCTGGCCAAGGGCGATGCCATCGACCCGGCAGAGGCCGATCGCGTCGCCAACCAGATGAGTCGCTACCTTGGCATCTCGCCGCAGTACATCAAGGAAGCGAACCTTCGCGTGAACCCGAGCCGGTTCCGCAAGGAACTTTTGCGTGATCAGCGTTTGACAGTGGGCCGTCTGGACGGCCGTTTCCAAGGCATCGACCCGGATGCGGCTGGCGAGACGCCCGACGGCGACACCGCCAGCGACGCAATCACCGGCGCCTACGTGGCCGCGTTCAACCAGTACGCCGCATCCGAACTGAAGTTCACCGACGACCGCCCGTATCTGCCCAACAACTACGCCGCCATTGGCAGGAACTGGGACTGGAAGCGCAAGAAGAACGGCGGTTGGCTGCAAGCCACCTATGTGGGTGACGACCTGGGCGACGCCATGCGCCGCAATCCGCACCTGAAGGTGTTCTCGGCAAACGGTTACTATGACCTGGCCACGCCGTTCTACGCGACCGAATTCGACCTCACCCACCTTGGGCTGGAGCCGGCGGAACGCAAGAATGTCTCCTACGGCTTTTATCCGTCCGGTCACATGATCTATCTGGACCAGACGTCGCTGCAGGAGACCAAGGCGGACCTGTCCCGTTTCTATGATGATGCAGCACCGTGACCAAGCTTCCTCCCCCGCATTCCCCTGATGCCGTTGAAGAACAACAACCCGTAGATCCCACCCGACGCCGCCTGCTGGGCGGCCTCGCGTTGGGTGGCGCCGCACTCGCGTTAGGCGGCACCGAGGCGATAGCAGCCGGCAAACCCGGCGCACCGTCGCCCGTGGCGCCGGCCGTGATCGACGAAGCGTTGCGCAAGCAGATCCAGAAAGTGGTGGTGATCTATCTGGAGAACCGCAGCTTCAACAACCTGTTCGCCAATTTCCCCGGCGTAGAGCAACCACTCAGCGCGCTCAAGCCCGAGGAATATCAGCAGCGCGACCGCGACGGCTCGCTGCTCACGAAGCTGCCGCCGATCTGGCACGGCCTGGCGCCGCACCAGCAGACGGTGAACCACCGCACCTACCAGGTGATGCAGGACGACATTACCGGCCTGCCAAACGCACCATGGGCCTTGCGTACCGGCAGCGGCGAACCCTTGCCGCATGGCGTGGTGACGCGCGATCTGGTGCATGCGTTCTACGAGAACCAGCGGCAGATCAACGGCGGCAAGAACGACGGCTTCGTTGCTTGGGGCGACACCGGCGCCATGGTGATGGGCCACTACGACGACAGCGCCGCGAATCTGCGCCTATGGCAGCTCGCACGCCAGTACACGCTGTGTGACAACTGGTTTATGGGTGCGTTTGGCGGTTCGTTCCTCAACCATCAGTACCTCGTTGCCGCGCAGCCACCGTTCTATCCGGATGCGGACAAGAGCCCGGCGCAGTTCAACATCGCGGTGACCGAAAGCGGCAAGGCGGATGATCCGCGCCTGAAGCTATCCGACGAATCGCCAGCCAGCGCCATGCAGGGCAAGCCGAAGTTTGCTTCGCGCAGCCAGCTCACGCCCGATTTCTGGGCGGTGAACACCATGATGCCGCCGTACCAGCCGACCAGCACGCAATCGGGCAAGGACGAGGATCTCGCCTCCGAAGACAGCCCCAACACGCTGCCGCCGCAAGTACACAAGAACATCGGTGACATGCTGTCGGCCAAGGGTGTGGACTGGGCGTGGTATGCGGGTGCGTGGCAACTCGCACTGGACGGCAAAGGCGATGGCGACGAACACCAGTTCCCGCAGCGCCCCAATTTCCAGATCCATCATCAGCCGCTGAACTACTTCAAGAGTTTCGCCCCCGGCAGCACGGCACGCGCAAAACATCTGCGCGACGCTGGCATCGGCGAAACGGCGAAGACCAACCATTTCCTCGCCGACATCGAAGCCAACCGCCTGCCCGCCGTGAGCTTCTACAAGCCAGAGGGCGATCTGAACATGCACGCCGGCTATTCGGACGTGGATGCGGGCGACCGCCATGTGATGACCATCGTTCATGCGTTGCAAAAATCCGCGGCATGGAAGCACACGCTGGTCGTCATCACGGTCGACGAGAACGGCGGCTGGTGGGACCACGTGGCGCCGCCCAAGGGCGACCGCTGGGGGCCGGGCTCGCGCATTCCGGCACTGATCGTGTCGCCGCTGGCAAAGAAGGGCTACGTGGACCACACCATTTACGACACGGGCTCCATCGCCCGCTTCCTCACGCGCCGCTTCGGGCTGGAGAAGCTGCCGGGCCTGACCATGCGCGAAGAGGCCATGGTGGCCGCTAGCGGTCCGCCGCCGGGCGACCTGACCAATGCGCTGGAACTGGGCGCGTAAGGCGTTGTTCGGTTCTGTAGGGGCGCATTTATACGCCCCTACAGGATGGCTAGGCGTTGCCCGAACGAACTGCTCACATCCCCGGTGACATACTCCGCCCGCCTTTTCTGGGAGAGACACTCACCATGCGCCACACCGTTCTCATCATTGCCGCACTCGCCGCCTTTGCCGTCACCGCCAGCCACGCGCAAACCGGCCTCGGCGCCATCGCCAACCAGGCTCAGAATTCGATGAAGAACTTCGACATCGCCGACAAGAACAAGGACGGCCTGTTGACGAAGGAAGAAGCTGAGAACGGCCCGGTGCCCTTTATCCGCGCGCATTTCGACGCCATCGACAAGAACCACCGTGGTGTGGTGTCCAAGCAGGACGTGGTTGATTACGTGAAGTCGCTGCAGCATCCGCAGACAGCGCCTGCAGTGGCGGGTTCGACGCACTAATTTTTGGTGCACTGCCGAGTAGCGCGTTACCCCTCTATATAGCTACCCATCCACCGTCATCCCGGCCTACGCCGGGATGACGGGCCAGCGCTGAGGCCGCGTCCGCCTTGCACCAGGGTGACCATCCACACCCGCGGCGACCCACCCGCCAATGGCATACTCGGCATTCCTGCTTTTGGAGTGACCCCGATGCGTCCGTCCCATCTCCTCGCCGTCGGCGCGCTTGTGCTGCCGCTGAGCGCCCTCGCCGCCGACCCGCATTCCTATGCCCAGCCCGACCAGGTCCGCGTAACGCACCTGGATCTGGACCTGAAGGTCGATTTCCCGCACAAGCAGCTGGATGGTCAGGCCACGCTGAAGCTGGACTGGAAGGATGCGAAGGCGAAGTCGCTGGTGCTGGACACGCGCGAGCTGAAGATTGCCAGCATTGAAGGCATCGATGCCGCTGGCAAGGCCACCGCGCTGAAATACGCCCTGGCCCCGAATGACAAGGAACTGGGCAGCAAGCTCACCATTGCCACCCCGCAGCACCCGTCACAGGTACGCATCGTTTACACCACCGTACCGACGGCCTCGGGCCTGCAGTGGTTGACGCCGGAACAGACGGCCGACAAGAAGCTGCCCTTCATGTTCTCGCAATCCGAATCCATCCACGCGCGTTCGTGGGTGCCGCTGCAGGATTCGCCGGCCATTCGTTTCACCTACAACGCCCACGTCACCGCACCGAAGGACGTGCGCGTGGTGATGAGCGCGCTGAACGATGCCAACCATCCGCTCGATGGCGACTTCAGCTTCAGCCAGCCGCATCCGATTCCCTCGTACTTGCTCGCCATCGCCGCAGGCGACATCGCGGCGAAGGAAACCGGCCCGCGTTCGGCCGTCTATGCGGAACCAAGCATCGTCGGCAAGGCGGCGAAGGAGTTCGAGGATACCGACAAGCTGATCAAGACCGCCGAGTCGCTGTATGGCCCGTATGCCTGGGGCCGCTACGATCTGCTGGTGCTGCCGCCCTCATTCCCGTTCGGTGGCATGGAAAACCCGAACATGACCTTCGCCACGCCGACGCTGCTGGTGGGCGACAAGAGCCTGGTGTCGGTGATTTCGCATGAGCTGGCGCACTCCTGGTCTGGCAACCTCGTGACCAGCGCCGCATGGCGTGACATCTGGCTCAACGAGGGTTTCACGACCTACGTGCAGGGTCGCATCACCGAGGCCGTCTACGGCAAGACGCTGGCCGACGAGGAAGCGCTGATCTCCGCGCGCGGCCTCGAGAAGAACATCAAGGATATTCCGGAGAACGCGCAGCGCCTTGCGCCCAAGCCGGGCATTGGCGCAGACGATTCGATTTCCGAAGTGCCGTACGACAAGGGCAGCTGGTTCCTGCGCACGCTGGAACAGCGCTTCGGCCGCGAGACCTTCGACGCCTACCTGAAAGGTTATTTCGCGCATTTCGCTTTCCAGAGCATCACCACGGAGCAGATGCTCGATTACCTGAAGGCGAATCTGTTCGACAAGAATCCCGGCAAGATGAGCTGGGATGAAGTGAAGCAGTGGGTGTATGACCCGGGCATCCCCAAGAATGCGCCGCTGCCGGATTCCCCGCGCTTCAACGCCATCGACAAGGAGCGCGCATCGTTCCTCGCCGGCTCGCTCGCCGCTGACAAGCTGGACGCGAAGAGCTGGAACACGCAGGAATGGATGTACTTCCTCGACGGCCTGCCGGACGTCACGCCGCTGGACAAGATCAAACAGATCGACGCCGCATGGCACCTCACCGGCACGCCCAACGCCGAGATCGGCATGCGCTGGTACAGCCACGCCATCGCCGCGGGCGACAAGGATGTGTGGCCGGCCGCTGCCGAACACATGACGCGCATCGGTCGCCTGTACCTGACCATGCCGCTGTACCGCGCCTTTGTGAAGACGCCGGACGGCCTGGCCTACGCACAGCAGGTGTATGACAAGGCCAAGAGCGGCTATCACCCGCTGACGCAGCAAGCGGTCGAGACGCTGATCGAAAAGGCCAAGAAGAACGGCAGCAAGTAAAACGAATCTCCGCCCTTCCCCTCGCAAAGCGACGGGAAGGGTATGGAGGACATCACCAGATCGTTTCCAACACCGACAGGAAGACGGCATGGCACACGGAAGGTTCGCATGGCTTTGGCCGATCGCACTGGGCCTTTCGTTACCGGCTCTCGCCGGTGCGCCGAAGGCAAGTGGTGATTTGGCCCAGGATTCGTTCGATGCCGGCTTGCATGACGCACTGATTGCCATGGACAAAGCGTCGCCGGGTCCATTGGATGCAGCATCCGTCGCCAAACTCAAAGTGCTGATTCACGACGATACCTGGCCCAGTGCGGCGCGTATCGGCCGCGACGGCGTTGATGCGGCGGGACGACTGGTGGAACGCGCCGGCATCGATCCGGCCTTCCAGGAAACCATGGAACACGCCATGCGTTCTCACATCGGTGTCGACGTCGATGCTCATGGCTACGCAGCACTATGCGACCGCATCGACGTGTCGCACGGTCAGCCACAGGAGTACGGCACACTGTTGGCACTGAAGAATGGCAAGGTCGTTACCTCGCCCTTCGTGACCACCGCCAGCGCCACGGAGTCACGCGACTCGATCGGCCTATCCTTCATGGACGCCCGCCTTGCCGAAGCGCAGACGGCCTTGAAGGCCGGTCAATCGCTCGACGACATCAACCGCATGCCGCCGCTCTCGATGGCGCCGCAATGGCCCAGCGAGCCTGCGCTTCGACAAGAACTGCGCGACATGTTCAAGGCGGACCAGGAGGTTCGTCGCAGCTTCGTGGCGAGTGGCATGAAGCAGGGGTCGCCGCAGCAGAAGGCGGTGATCGATATTGATGCCAAACATATCGAGCGCGTCCGGACCATCCTCGACCAGTACGGTTTCCCCAGCCCCGCCATGGTCGGGCGCAATGGATCGGCTTACATGCTGTTGCTGGCCGACCACATCGAGAATGACGACGCCCTGATGGGACGCGTGCTGGAACTATCCCGTCCTTTGGTGGACAAAAGTCAGCTATCCCACGCCCTTTACGCTACGGTGGTCGACCGGCACCTTGTTTTACAGCATAAACCCCAAATCTACGGCACCCAGGCCACCCTGAAGGACGGTCACAGCGTGCCCTTGCCCATGGTGGACCCCACCCATCTGGAGGCGCGCCGCGCCGCGATGGGCATGGAGCCCGAAGCCGACTACCTGAAAGAGAACGACGAGGCCTACCAGGCCGACTCGACACAGAGCAAACACTGACCATGGCAACCAAGACTCCGACCACCCCCTCTTCTCGTCCGCTGTGGCAGCGCCTTGCCCTGCGCCGACTCAAATTCCTTGGCTTCGTCGCCATCGTGCTCGCCGTCGTGCTCGGCGGGTCGTACCTGTTTGCACCGCAGTGGCTGATGAGCGCCGACATCAAGCGACAGGCCATGGCCGCGCATGTGGAGAAGCACTCGGTGCAGGTGGGCGACACGACCTGGTCGTACTACGAGGGCGGCGAAGGGCCCACGCTGCTCTTGCTGCACGGCTTCGCCGCCAGCAAGGAAGTGTGGCTGAAGCAGATGGAGCAACTCACGCCGCATTTCCACGTGATCGCACCGGATCTGCCGGGCTGGGGTGAATCCACGCGCGTGGACGGCGCCAGCTACAACGTTGACGCGCAGGTCGCCCGCTTGCAGGGCTTTGTCGACACGCTGCACTTGCCCAAGTTTGTGCTTATCGGCCACTCCATGGGTGGCGCGATCGCTGGCGTCTACGCTGCCGAACATCCGGAGCACGTCGCCGAGCTCGCGTTGCTTGACTCGTTCGGTCTGAAGGCCAACGAGAACGAATTCTCGCGTGAAGCCATGGCCGGCAAGAACGTATTTATCTTCGACAATCGCGAGCAGTTTGCCAAAGCCACCGCCTGGGCCTTCGTCAAGCCGCTGAGCATTCCCGGCCGCTTTCAGGATGTGCTGATCGAACGTAACCAGAAGGACCGCGCCTTCCTCGACCACACGTTCAACGAGCTGCTCGATCCCTCGCAGTACCTCTCGCTACAGAACCGCCTGGATCAGCTCCAGATGCCGGTGCTCGGCCTGTGGTGCCACGACGACAAGATCATCGACATCTCCGCATTGGATAGCCTGCGCAATGGTCTCAAGAACGCCAGCGCCATCAGCACCAGCATGCTGACAGGTTGCAACCATATGCCCAATGTCGAGAAGCCTGACGAGACCGCGCGCATCATCACGCAGTTTGCGCTGTCGCACTGATGAAGAACGCGGCCGCCGCGTGATCGATATGCGTGCCGCCGCGTAAGCGGCGACACGCAATCTTATCGGGCACCCGGCCTCGTCAGTCTGCAAACCCGAGATTCACCGGCGCACCAGGCAAAGTGTGTGCCGCATCGTCAGTGACCGGCACGTCCTTGCCCACCACTTCGAACTTCAGGCCATCGGCCCAGACTTGCCCTTTGTTCTGCAATAGCGCGCCGAAGGCGATGTCGCGCGCGTCGTTCGGCACGTCGAGCACGATGTCATAGCGTTGCCAATCGTGATCACCCTGCGGCGCTCGAAGCTCCATGTTGTCGAAGGCGACGCTCTTGCGGTCAGCACCGTCGACGCGCATCCACAACTGTCCCTTCCCTGCGCCCTTGGTACGTAGATAGCCGGAAAGGCGCACGCGCTTGCCGTGGTAGGCAGTGGCGTCGATGGTCTGCATCACGCTGCCGAAACCCGTGTTTTCTTCCTTGGCTCGCAGATAAACGCTGGTGCTGCCCGATACCCGCGCGCCATTCTCCGTACCGATCTCGTAGTCGCTGGCCGCTGAGCCAGTGACAAACCAGCCTTTGGGGACCGCCGCATGTGCGGCGCTCGCCAGCAGACCACTTAGCAACAGCATAGAAACGAAGCTTTTTTTCATGGCGCATTCCTTGGGTCAGGTGTGGAATTCACGGGGGACGTACTCAGCAGAAAGCGGTCCAGATCGCTGGGCGGCGGCATAACGTCCATGCGCAGCAATTCGGCACGGGTGCGTCCAGCATCCAGTCCAGCATTCGCGGTGAGGGGGAGATCTACGGCGTGGGGTGGGCGGTTTGCCACGACCCAGACCAGCAGTAATGCCGCGGCAGCCAATGGCCACACGGCACGATGACCGATCCGGCGCATCGTGGCGACACGGTCGGCGGCGCGCAGGATACGTGCGTCCGCAAGCGGCTGCGGCACCTCCCGGGCCGTGCGCCGATAGATCGACAGCAATTCGTCCATGGCATCGTCACTCATCGCCATGGCTCCAGCGCGTCGCGCAACTTTTGCTGCGCATAGCGCAGACGGCTTTTCACCGTCTCTCGGGTGGTGCCGGTGGCCGTAGCGATTTCCTCCAGACTCAGTTCGCCTTCCGCTTTCATCAGGAAGGCCTCGCGTTGCGGAAGCGGCAACGCCTGCACGGCCTCGATCAGCGCATGCCCCAAGGCGTCGTTGTGTAGCAGGCGATCCGGCGCATGCATGGGTGATGCAGCGTGCTGCTCAAGCGCTTCTCCGTCACCACACGCATCGATCGCGTCTGGCGCATGCCGGCCAAGTACGCGCCAGCGATCCGCGGCACGCCGATGCGCAATACCGAACAGCCATGCCGCGAACGATGCCTCCGGCTCATAGCGATCCTTGCCGTGCACGACAGCCATCCACACGTCCTGGAAGATCTCCTCCGCCTCGCTGGACCGACCAGCCAGGCGCAACGCGTAGCGGTGCAGCTTGTCGCGATAGCGTGCATACAGAACGCGGAAGGCCTGGGCATCGCCCTGCCGATAACGCCGCATGCACTCGGCGTCGCTCCATACCGATGCATTCGGGATAGGCTCGGCCCGAGGCTGCGCCCATTGCTCTTGCAAGTGAGCCAGCGCATGCGCGCAAGCCTGCGTCCAGTCCAGGGACGGTGCGATGGTGGCCGACATGGCGTCCTTTCCGTTGGCGATACTTCCATAATCGCCGGGAATGCCGAAAAGGGGTTAACGCGGCGACTCCGATTGCATGATCACGCAGTATGCGCTCACGCACCAAAGGCCCAGACCCAATGGCACACAAAAGTAGGGCTACAACACGCCGGGAATTAGCGCCTTGGTCCGCTGCATGTATTGCTCGTAAGCAGCACCGAAGTTGTCCTGCATCCAGCGCTCTTCCAGTCGAAGCTTGAACCAGAACGACACCCCGACGATGACTACGCCAATGAGCCCGCGCCATTCGCCAATGGCCATCCCGGTACCGAAGAAGGCGAGCAATAGTCCTGTGTAGATCGGGTGGCGTACGAAGCGATAGGGGCCACGCTGAATCAACTCGTGGTCCTGCTTCACCTGCACCACGGAACTCCAGTTGCGTCCCAGCACGTAGCGCGCCCAGCAGGCGAAGGCGACGCCAGCCCACGCGAGCAACGCGCCAAGCAGCGCGGTTCCAAGCCACGCCGGATACATGCGCTCGCCCAGCCACGTTCCCTGGAACCAGCGGTCCGGTCCGATCAACCACACGGCGACCGCCAACGGCAGCCAGTATTTGAGGATGCGAGGCAGCACGCGCTCCGCGCGCTGAGCGCTCTTCACGCGCCGCCATCCCCACAGCCAGTAAAGCCCGAACACCACCCAGGCGGCTTTGATGATTCCTTCAATGGGCAACGCCATGGCCATCTCCCCGGTGGACGGATGGCTAAAGACTCGGGCGTAAGCAGGACACGAGCAAGTGACAGCCGTCACGCCGTCCATCTGCACGATCTCATACGCCACACGGGTTCGGACGGATTCGTCAGTCCGCCACGTCGGCGATCAGTCGATCCAGCTCCGTCTTCAACCACGCACCATTAAGGCGCAGCCAGTCGCGCTGTTCACGCCACTCAGGGAACAGGCCTTCGACCTGCTGCCAGAAGCGTGGCGCGTGACTACGCACTTTCAGATGGCAAAGCTCGTGCGCGAGCACGTACTTCAACGCATTGGGTGGCGCGAGTGCCAAGGCGAGATCGAGGTTGATGCGATCGCGCGTGTCGAGGCTGCCCCATAGGCTTTTCATGGGGCGCACGCGCAACGCGGTGGGCGCAAGACCGAGTTGTGGCACGTAGCTCGCGAGCCAACGCGACACATCACGACGGATCTGCGATTCGAAGTACGAGGCAAGCAGACCACGCGCCACCGGCAGCGCGCGTGTGTGCGGTCGCGGAATCACCAGGGTGAGTGTGCCCTCGCCTGCTTCGACTTTGGGATACGGACCTTCCGCCCAATCGAGCTGTACGGTTTCACCGCGCAGGGGAAATTCCGTCGGCGTACCAACGCGCAGCGGCGGCAACGGTTTGACGATGAGGTGCAGCTCGTCGAGCTTGCGCTCGAGCCAGTCCGCATGATGACGAAGGAAGGCGCTGACTTGCGCCGGATGTGTGCCGTGCGGATACGACACGCGCGCACCCTTGGGCGTAACGGTCAGGCGCAAACGGCGCGCGCGCGGATGCGCCGCCTTGAGCACACGGATAGTGCTACCGCTTGCGGTGGCCAGTTCAAGCCAATCGCCTTCGAGGTGCTGCGTCATGTTCCACCCTGCTACGACTACGAGTGGCGTCCAGGCCCACTAGTGTCCCAAAGGGAATGTGGGGGGAGCATGCAGGCTTCGCAAGACGGGCCTGTGACCGCCCGGACCATACGGTCAGGGCGGCGGAGGCTGAACAGGAAGGGGCTCAGGCCTCGGCGGGACGCGGCAGGCCGAACCATTCCTCCAGCTTGCCCAGCAGGCGCTCGACCTCAAGGGTGAGCAGGGCGAAGGTGGCGTCGGCCTCAGCGGCGGCATCAGGGTGGCTGTCACCCAGTTCGTCGACGACCACGTCGAGGAACTTGAGTTTGCGGACAATCAGGTCCTCGCCCAGTACGAAGCTCATACGCTCATCGAAGGTGAGACCAAGCTGGAACACCTGTTTGCCGTTGCGCAGGTGCTCCTTCACTTCCTCGCCATCCAGGTCCTGACGACGGCATTTGGCGATGGCGCCAGTGGCCGAGGCGGGGTCTCGCAGCTCCACCTCGTCGCCCAGAGCGAGGCCTGCCGGCAGGTTGCCGTTGGCCAGCCAGTCGGTCATGAGCACGCGCGGACCCTCTTCCGGTGCCAGCGGCACGGCCGGGAAGCTGCCGAGCGCCTCGCGCATCTGGGTAAGGGTGTTCTCAGCGGACTTGCGACTGGAGGTATCCAGCACCAGCCAGCCGTTTTTCTTGTCCACATAGGCGCGCTGACGCGAGCTGCGGATGAAGGCGCGCGGCACCAGTTCGTTGAGCACGTCTTCCTTCAGGCGCTTGCGCTCGCGGCCGCCGACCTTGCGGCCTTCTTCCTCGGCGATCTTCTGCACGCGGCGGTGAAGTTCGTCGTTCACCACGACACCCGGCAGAAGTTTGTCCTCACTGCCTACAGTGACCATGGTGCAGGCGTTCACGGCGTGGGTGAGCGCGGCTTCCTCGCCACGGCCCACGGGCGGCACGAAGCCCTTGGTACCCATTTCCATCGGGCCACAGGGGCGCAAGCGATAGTCGCCCAGCACCTCATCGAGGCGGTTCAGGTCGTCGGAAACGTTGGAGGAAAAGCGGAACAGCGTGAGGTTGCGGAAGAACATTCGATATCCGTGCTATTTGCTTTTGGCCGTCATCCCGGCGCAGGCCGGGATGACGAGCTATAGGTTCAGGCGTAACTGGATCAGCGGCTGACCGCGGCCACCGCGTTCACCACCGTATCGAGGTTGACGCGGTTGAGCGCAGCGACGCAGATGCGGCCGGTGCCGACAGCGTAGATGGCGTACTCATCACGCAGGCGGTCCACCTGAGCTTTGGAAAGGCCCGAATAGGAGAACATACCGGCCTGCTCCTGGATGAAGCCAAACTGCGGCGAGCCGGCAGTCGCAAGCTTCTCCACCATGCCGGCACGCATGGCGTGGATGCGTTCGCGCATTTCGCCCAGCTCCTGCTCCCACATAGCCTTCAGCTCCTTGCTGGTGAGCACGGCCGAGACCAGCGCGCCGCCGTGGGTGGCCGGGCTGGAGTAGTTGGAGCGGATGGTGCGCTTGACCAGCGACTGCACGCGCAGTGCTTCGTCACGATCCTTGCCGATAACCGACAGCGCACCCACGCGCTCGCCGTAAAGCGAGAACGACTTGGAGTACGAGTTGGCGACCACGAACGCGTCGATGCCCGAGGCGGCGAACAGGCGCACGGCGATGGCGTCGGCGTCGATGCCTTCGTCAAAACCCTGGTAGGCCATGTCGACGAACGGCATCAGGCCGCGGTCCTTCACCAAGTCCACCACCTGCTGCCATTGCTCGGCGTTGAGGTCCACGCCGGTCGGGTTGTGGCAGCACGCGTGCAGCAGCACAACGGTGCCAGGCTCAAGCTTGCCCAGGTCCGCCAGCATGCCGGCGAAATCCAGGCCGTGCGTGGCGGCGTCGTAATAGGCGTACTCCACCACGTCGAAGCCGGCCGCAGTGAACACCACGCGATGATTTTCCCAGCTCGGGTTGCTGATGGCGATCTTGGCCTTGGGCAGCACCTTCTTCAGCAAGTCGGCGCCGATACGCAGCGCACCACTGCCGCCGATGGTCTGCGAGGTGGCTACGCGGCCAGCGGCCAGCAGCGGCGAGTCTTCGCCGAACACCAGCTTCTGCGTGGCGCTGTTGTAGGCCGGCATGCCATCGATGGGCAAATAGCCGCGCGGCTTGGCTTCCAGCGCCAGCGATTTCTCCACCTCGTGCACAGCGCGCATCAGCGGGATGCGGCCCTGCTCGTCGTAATAAATGCCCACGCCCAGGTTGACCTTGCCCGGACGGCTGTCGGCCAGATAGGCCTCGGTGAGTCCCAGGATCGGATCGCCCGGGGTCATTTCAACGGATGCAAAGAGGGACACGGCGTTACTCGGCTGTTTTTTGTTGGAGTGACGACTCGTCGGACGACCCGGCAAGCCACTGGCGCGCATCGGCGCGGGCAATACCTTCGCGTGCGCCAAGCGACGCGAAGTCGAACAGGTTGCGATCGGCGAGCTGGGAGGGTGCCACGTTGCCCAGCGCGCGGAAAATATTCTCGGCGCGGCCGGGCTGGGTCTGCTCCCAGTCCTCCATCATGCGCTTAACGGCCTTGCGTTGCAGGTTTTCCTGCGAGCCGCAGAGATTGCACGGAATGATCGGAAACTCGCGCTCTTCAGCATAGGCGGCGATATCGCTTTCCTTGCTGTAGGCCAGCGGGCGAATCACCACATGCCGGCCGTCATCCGAGCGCAGTTTGGGTGGCATGGCCTTGAGCTGCGCCTGGTAGAACAGGTTCAGGAAGAACGTGCCGAGGATATCGTCACGGTGATGACCCAACGCGATCTTGGTGACGCCATTCGCCGCCGCCCAGTGATACAGCGCGCCGCGCCGCAGGCGCGAGCACAGGCTGCACATGGTCTTTCCTTCCGGAATGACACGGGTGACGGTGCTGTAGGTGTCCTGCTCGATGATGTGGAACGGCACACCGCGTGCGGTCAAGTACTCGGGCAGCACGTGCGCTGGAAAGCCCGGCTGCTTCTGGTCCAGATTCACCGCGACGATCTCAAACCGCACGGGCGCCTTGGCCTGCAGCGACAGCAGGATGTCGAGCAGGGTGTAGGAGTCCTTGCCGCCGGAGAGGCACACCATGACCTTGTCGCCGTCTTCGATCATGTTGAAGTCGGCAACGGCCTGGCCCACCTGATGACGCAAGCGCTTGGCCAGCTTGGCGGCCTCGTAGTGCTGCTTGCGGGTGGCTTCGGGCTGGGCGGACATGGGTGCGATCGGGCGGGACGGCCTCCTATTGTAGCGGGCCCGTCGCCGGGCTGCCCTTGCTGAACAGCGCATCCGCACCCCGGCGGCGGTACACTGTTGGGGTTTCCCTCCGAAGCCCTTCGCCATCATGCAGGTCCAGGACCAAGCCGAGATCGCCCATCTGCTGGCCGAGTTGCGCGTTGAACACCGCGACCTCGACGTGGCCATCGAGCACCTCGCCTCCACGCTCAGCCGCGACGAGCTGCAGGTCACCCGGCTGAAGAAGCGCAAGCTGTTGTTGAAGGATCACATTGCGCGGCTGGAAAGCAAGCTGATCCCCGACCTGGACGCTTGAGCGTCTACTTTTGCTGGAGTCCCGATGTCCGCGCTGACGCCTGTCCTGCTGGAAGACGCCTTTGTCGCGCTTGAACCCCTGACGCTTGAACACGCCGCGGCTTTCGAGGCCGCCGCAGCTGACGGCGAGCTGTGGAAGCTATGGTTCACCAGCGCCCCGGCACCGGGCGAGGCCCTGGCGTATATCGCCAAGGCGCTGGACGGGCAGAAAGCCGGCCTGATGCTGCCGTTCGCCGTGCGCGAAAAGAGCAGCGGCGATATCGTCGGCACGACCCGGTTCTACGATTTCGTTGACGACCCGCGCCGCGTCGCCATTGGTTACACCTGGTACGCCAAACGCTGGCAGAAAAGCCATCTCAACACCGCCTGCAAGCGGCTGCTGTTCCAACATGCCTTTGAGGCGCTCGGCTGCGTCGCGGTGGAGCTGCACACCGACCACCGCAACCTCGACTCGCAGCGCGCCATTGAGCGCCTGGGCGCCGTCCGCGAAGGCATGCTGCGTAATCACAAGCGCCGTCCTGACGGCACGCTGCGCCATACCGTGTGCTTCAGCGTGATCGATAGTGAATGGCCGGACGTGGCGCGCTGGTTAGCCATGCGACTGGAACGGCTGGCGGGCTAAGAGCCCCGCCCTCGTTCTGCCTTTTCCCGGCCACGAAGTCTGCTGTCCTTCGGCGCAGACTTCCGGTTTTGGCCCTGCAGGAGCGCCATGGAATGGCCCGTACCCGCTCACGTTTTCGCTGGCTACGGCTTATCGGCTGGGCTATGGCGGCCTGGACAATCGCCGCAGCCACTATCGCCATCAATGGCTTGCTGACCCGGCCCACGCATGCCGACCTGGCGCTGGTGCTGGGCAACACCGTGACCCGCAGTAATCGCCCGATGCCACGACTGGAGGCCCGCCTGCAGGCCGCGCAAGCCCTGTATGCCCGCGGCGGTTGCACCACCATCATGGTCAGCGGCGGCATTGAATCGCATGACGGTCGCAACGAAGCCGCCGGCATGAAGCAGTGGCTGGTGGAGCACGGTGTGCCGGCGCAGGCCATCGTCGAAGACCCCTACGGAAACAACACGCGTGAGTCGGCGTGGCATGCACAAGCGTGGCTCGCTGCACATCACGGACGCAGCGTGGTAGCCGTGTCGCAGTTTTTCCATTTGCCGCGCACCCGACTCGCACTGCGTCAGGCGGGCGTGCTCGACGCAGGCGGCGATTATCCTCGCCACTGGTTTGGTCGGGATATCTATTCGGTTTACCGCGAAGTACCGGGCTTTCTGGCCTATTGGTTGCAGCTGGATCAGAGCCGCCCGATTGCTCCTATCAGAGCAATCGGCCGATAAGGCTATCCAGCCGCACGCGGCGCAAACGGAGCAGCAGCTTGCGTACTTCGGGCGGATAGCTGCGCGCGCCCGGCAAATCGTGATAGTGCGCCACGCGCGTGGCATGACTGCGTAGCGACTGCCATTCCGCTTCGTGCTGCGCGACGAGCTGGCGCGACTGATCGCGCAGCAGCAGGCCATTTTCTAGATCCAGCGCCCACGCACGCGGATTGAGGTTGTTGCCGGTGAGCACGGCAATCTCCTCATCCACGAACAAGCCCTTGAGGTGATAGGTGTTGTCGCCGTCGCGCCATAGCCACAGATTGAGCTGACCGCTGTCGATGGCGCGCTGGTGCGTGCGCGCGAAGCGGCGCAGGTTGGCCTCGTACAGATAGGGCAGCAGGCCAATGCGACTGAACGGCTGCTCGGGTGGAATATAGAAATCGTTGGCGGTCTTGTCGCCAACCATGATGTCCAGCTGGCAACCGCGGCGCAGCAGTTGGCCAATCACGGTGCGCACCGGGCGCGGCAAGTTGAAGTACGGCGTCAGCAGGATCACGCGGCGTTGCGCGCCACGCAGAAGGTCCAGCAGGGATTCGTTGAGCACGTTGTCCACGCGCCCGAAACCGGCGAGTGGAATCACGATAACGTCGGCGTGGCGAGGGGCTTCGCTATTGCCCGCATACTGCGCCTCTTGCAGCGACTGACGCAGGCGACGAATCGGCTCCTGCAACTCGCGTGAACGCGGCTGTGGCAGGCGATCCAATCGCGGCACGGCATCACTGTCGCCAAACTGCTGGTGTACGAAAGCAGCCATGCTGTCCGCCAGCGGCTGGTGGCGAATCAGGTGGTAGCGGTCCAGCCGGTAGCGGCCATGCTTCGCGAGGTAGACATCGTTGAGGCTGGCGCCGCTGTAGAGCACCGCGTCATCGATGATGAAGCCTTTCAGGTGCAGCACGCCGAACAGTTCGCGCGTCTGTACCGGCACGCCACGGATCACCACGCCATCACCGAAACGCTCGGCGTATTGGCGATACATGGCGGCATTGCCTTCGCTACTGCCCTTGCCGATCAGGCCGCGACGGGCGCGGTGCCAGTCAACGTAGACCTCGATGGAAAGCCCAGGCCGCGCCGCACGGGCAGCGTGCAACGCTTCAAGCACTTCCCGCCCGGCTTCGTCGTCCTGCAGATACAGAGCCACCAGCACGATGCGCTGCTGTGCCCCTGCGATCAGCGAAAGCAGCGTTTCGCGGAAAGACGCGGGGCCCGCAAGTGTGGTGATCGCCTCCGCCGGTACAGCGAAATTCGCGTGCGCGGATAAGTCGGGGCCATGCCGCCCGCGCAGGGAGAGCAGTCGGCGGGCAAGGCCGCGTGGCGAGGGTAACGGTCGATTCATGGGGCGCCATGGTATCAACCCTCCCCCTCATTGGAGGAGCGTGCTCACGCACGGCCCTCGCACCCATGCCGAAGGAGCCCGTTCCTGAAGGGTTCCTGCACTACTTCTGCGCTTGTTCGTTATCCGACGCGCGGCTCGGTTGCACGTCGATGCTTGCCGTCATGCCGGCCGCCAGAATCACGCCCTTGGGCACGCTGTCCTCTTCAATCTCGATGCGTACCGGCACGCGCTGCGCCAGCCGTACCCAGTTGAAGGTGGGATTCACGTCCGCCAGCAGGTCACGGCCAGTCGGGTTGTCACGATCGGTAATGCCTCGCGCAACGCCCACGATACGGCCCTTCAGGCGCGTGCCGCCGCTCATCAGGCGAATGTCTACGGTGTCGCCGATGCGCAGGTGCGGCAGCTTGGTTTCCTCGAAATAACCGTAGATGTAGTAGCTGTGCCGATCGATCAGGGCCAGGCGTGGGCTGCCGGTGGCCGCATAGTCGCCGACGCGCACGTCGAGGTTGGTCACATAGCCGTCCACCGGCGCGCGCACTTCGGTGCGCTCCAGGTCCAGCTTGGCGCGATCCACGGCGACTTGCGCCTGCACCACGGCCGCCTCGGCCTGCTCGCGCGACGCATTGGCTTGATGGCCGCTGGCCTGTGCCTGCTCCCAGATGGCGCGCGCGGTCACAGCCGCCGACTTGGCATCGGTGCGCTCTTCCTTGGGCACCACGTCCGCCAGCTCCTGGCGACGCTGCGCCTGCTCCTGGCGCATGTCGTACTCAGCCTTCCGCGCGGCGGCACTGGCCAGCACGGCGTCGATGTTGGCGCCGGCGGCCCGCGCCGCAGCCTTGGCGGAGTTGAGGTTGGCCTCCGCCTGCTCCAGTGCGATCTGATAGCGCTGTGGGTCGATCTCGAAGAGCACGTCGCCCTTCTTCACTTCCGCGTTGTCGATGACCGGCACGCGCGTAACGAGACCGGAGACATCTGGCGCGATACGCACCACCTCTGCACGCACGCGACCGTCGCGCGTCCATGGCGAGTACATGTAATGCCGCCACAGAAGATGGCAGAGCACGAGCGCCACGATCACGACGACCGCGGTGATGGCAAATCGAAGCAGGGCTTGGGGCTGAAATTTCATATGGGCGACTCAGGGATACAACAACAGGCCAGCCGCGCCGAACAGCACGAAGAACACGGCCACGCGGAACAGGGACGGATGCCAGACATAGCGGTACAGGCCATAGCGGCCGACGATGGTGTCGACGACCCAAAGCACAAGCAGGCAGCCCAGGTAGACCAGCAACATGCCGGGTACCAATGCGTCACCAAGGGCGACTTCAAGAGGCATGATCGGTCTCCGATACCTTGACGATGTAAGGGGCGAGCGCGGACTCGTCGTCGCGCAGCGCTGTACGCAACTGCAGTAGATGCGCCAGCGCCGGCTGGCAGCTTGCGCGGGCTTGCGGCAGCGTCTGCCTGGTCAATGTAATGGCGTGGTCAACGTCGAGATCTGCCGCCTGCCAACGTGCCTTGTCGGGTGCGTCGTAAAGCTGGGCCAGCGAGTGCACGGCGCGCTGCATGACTTCCATGATCGGCGGCGGCAGTTCGGCGTGCAGCATGTCCTGACGCAACTCGATCACTGCGCGACCGGAGTCATGCACGGCCAACGCCCACGACAGCTGGCAGCGCGACTCGTCGCTACCGGGCTTGGTGTACTGCACGATCTGATGAAGCAGGTCACGATTCTCGCTCTCGAATCGGTACACCAGCCCTTCGAGCGGCGCGGTGGCCGCTATCGTCACTTGGCGGCGCAGTTGCTGCAGCTGGCGCCTGCGCAGCCATTCCGTACCGATCACGGCAGGAATGATCATGAATGCCACGCCGCACATGATCAGGCCGAACAACGATGCAATGGCATCGTTGAATAGCCGATCCGGCGCGTAAACCATGGGGTTCTTCAACGCCAGGATGGTGGCGAAACCCAGCATGTAGCCGGAGCCGATACCCGGCAACGTTGCGTTGCGCGTCGTCAGGTACGGGCCGATCATCAGCAAGGGTCCGCTGGCGAGTATCAGCATGAGGAAGCCATCGCTGCCGGGCAACACCCAGAGCACCACGATGAAGGCGGCCAGCATGCCCAGTGCAACGCCGATCCACATATTGACCGTTGCCGCGATCGGTCGCGGCGATGTCGCAAGCAGTCCACTGAAGACCGTGGCCAGCAGCATCGCCGTAGTTCCAGACGGCCAGTTCGTCACAAGCCAGAACGTGCTGAGCGCAGCCAGGGTGAGGAACGTGCGGACCACCGCGATGGCTGGTGCGACGAACTCGTTGGCGCGACGGAAGCTGATCCGCTCCACCGTGCCACCCAATGTACCCTGCGTCTCGCGCAAGGTGGCTTCCAGCGCCGTGAAGTCACGGAGTTCCCTCACAAAGCGATAGAGCAGCGCGGCGCCGCTATCAAACTCCAGCAGCAGCTCCGGATCCTGGCGCAGCTCCTCACGCAATTGAGCGGCCAGTGCCGGCAACTTGGGCTCGCAAGCTTCCAGACGCGTGGCCATCAGCCGTGGCAAGTGCTGCTCGTCGGCAGGCGGCGACAGCGCTTCGCCCACGGGCGCATAGAGCTTGATCAGCGCGCCGGCCGTTCGAGGGTGGTTGGTTCGCTGCAAGCGGTTGATCAAGTGGTGCAGCGACTGAAAGCTGGTGGCCGCCGCCATGTAGCGCACATTGAGCAACTGCATGCGGCTACTGCGTGCACGGGCTTCCGGGTCTTCGAAGATCACCGTGGAACGCAGGTCTTCGATCTCCACGGCAGCGCGCACAAAGTGAAGATGCGCCTGCTCCATGTCCTCGCGCGGAATGGCGCCACCCAGGCTGCCGCGAGCGAAATCGATGAAGTGCCCGTAATGCTCCCGCGCCCTGCGTCGCAGCACCTGGCGCAGACGCTCCGGCAAGACCATGTCGCTGACCAGACCCGCCACGACGATGCCGAGCATCACCTCGCTCACGCGCATCACGGCCGAATTGAACACTGCGTACGGGTTGTCGATGGCCGGCAGTATCACGATCACGGCGGTATAGCCCGCGAGCACGAAACCGTAGGACATGAAGTTGCGGTACAGCACTGCACCGCCCGCGCACAGGCCCACCCACAGCGAGAGACTGAACAGGAAAAGCTCACGCTGCTGCGGAAATACCGTCATCAACAGCAGTGCAAACAAGCTGCCGGTACAGGTACCGATCGTGCGGTAAAAGCTCTTGGCCAACACCATGCCGCTTTGCGGATGCATCACGATGGATACCGTGATCATGGTGGTGGACGGCTGCTCCAGCTGAAACACCATCGTCAGCCATGCGGCGAGGTAGAACGCCAGCATGCACTTGAAGACGAAGATCCAGCCTTGGCGTTCGCCGACGAGAAAATCCCGCAGCCACGGCCAGCGTTGTCGGATCGAAAGATCGGAAGGTACGGCCGACATCGCTCAGTCCCGCTCCAGCTGTGTCAGGAATCGCTTTAGCAGACGCTCCAATTGCACCATTTCGCGAGGTTGCATGCCACCAACCTGTCGCACCAGCAAGGCGCAGACATCGGGCAGGAAACTTTCGATCAAGGCCACGCCGTCCTTGGTCAGCGTGAGCGCCACCTTGCGGCGGTCTTCGTCACTGGCATGACGCGCGATAAGCCCTTTATCGCACAGCTCATTGGTAAGCCGGGTGATGTTGGCCGACTTCTCGCCCGCTGCATCCGCCAGCTCCGTGGGATGCAAGGTGTAACCCTCGGTCCCGTACAACATCATCAGCAGGTTGTACTCGGGGTGATTGATGCCGTAGGGGCGCAGCATGGCGTTCGCGTCGTCGTGCACACGCTTGAAGATGTGCTTGATCAGCCGGATGAGCACGGCCGCATCCCGCGGGAAGGCGGGATAACGCTGGCGCGTGACCGCCAGTCGCTGTTCGGTGGGGAGAAAGCTGCTCATGACGCGGCGCCCAAATAGTACATATATGTAATATATATATGTGAATTTTATGCCTCTCCCCGGCGGGCATGCAAGAGCGTCGACCTGCGCACGTGAAAAAGGCGCCACGAAGGCGCCTTTGGGATGATGCTAGTGAGCGGCCCGCCGCTCACCCCGGCAGAACCGGGGCGACGATGACGGCGTCGCGACGCGATCGGTCAGTTGCCCTTGACCGGATACGTCTCGAACGCGCCAGGCGCCGCCGTGCCCGACGGGGCCGGGCTCGGGTTCGCCGGGTTGGCAGGGCGAGCTGACGGCGCCAGTTGGGCGTTGCCGCACTGGTAAGCGCCCCATGGCTGCGAGCCGTCCTTCGGATCGGCCAGCGGCTTGACGGTATCGGCGTGCATCTTGGCGGCTTCGTTGCGCGCCATCACTTCCAGCTCGTCGCGCACCTTGATGTCGTTGCGATTGACCGGGCCCACGTGATCCATCACGGACACGGTGACCTTGCCCAGGTCATGGCATGAAGACACATCGCCGCTCCAGGCCGTGCGGACGTTCTTCCCGGCATCGTCCAGCGTGATGCCATAGGTGCACGCGCCGAGCAGCGCGATGGGAACGAGCAACAGCAGGGTCTTGCGCATGGATAACTCCGCGACAGGGAAATAAAGAAGCCGGGCGGTCCCCCGCCCGGCCTCCATCCTAACTCGGGGACGTGAACCGGTCCCCACAGAATCTCACGATCACTTCGACGGCTTGGCCGACACGGGGTTGCCGTCGCCATCGATCACCTGCACGTCGCCCAGCTTCAACGCGCGCACCGGGGCCTCGATCTTCTTGAGATCACCCACAATCACCCATGTCAGGGCGCTGGGCTTGATGATCTCCTTGATCGCATCCTCAGCCTGCGGCTGGGTCACGGCTTCGGTACGGGCTTTGAGCGTCTGCACGTAATCATCCGGATGGTCGTACTGGACGATCTCGCTCATCGCGCCGAGCACCTCAGAGGCGGTCTCGAAGCTGCCGGGCAGACCACGGACATTGGAGTCCTTGATCTTGTCCACTTCCTGCTGGGTCAGCGGACGGGCGGCAATGACCTCGTTGGCTTCCTTGGCCACTTCATGAGCGGACTCGGCCGTCTTGTCGGTCTGCACTGGCGCATACATCAGGAACGGACGCTGGCCGATCGCATCGCGCATGAAGCTGAAGGCGCCATAGGCCCAACGCTTGTCTTCACGCAGGTTCATGTTGAGACGCGAGGTGAAGCTGCCGCCAAACGCGCCGTTGGCGACGTCGATGGCCAGCTCGTTCGGCGCTTTGCTCGAGGGTGCGAGCAGGCCGGCGAGGATCAGCGATTGCGGCGCATCCGGCTTATCGATGAGGAACACGCGCGGCTTGGCCTGGTCGGCCACGGTGGCGATGTTCTTCTTCGGCACGGCGCTGGAGGGCGCCTTCCAGTCGCCAAAGGCGGCATCGAGCTGCGGGATGATCTGCTGCAGCGTGGTATCGCCGGCGACCAGGATCTTCACGTTATCCGGGCGCAGCCAGTCACGCTGGAAGGTGGAGAGGTCCGACGCCTGCATCGACTTGATGGCCTCCTCCGTACCTGAGCCGGTGAACGGAATGCCGTAAGCGTGGTGAGCGCCGTACAGCAGCGGCGGTAGCGTACGCAGAGCCAACGCGGTCGGCTGGGTCTTCTCCTGCGCGATGCCGGCCAGCCATTGGCCACGGATGCGCTCGATGTCGTCCGACTTGAAGGCCGGATTGCGCACGATGTCGGCAAACAACGCCAGCGATGGCTGCAACTGGTCGTTCAAGGCATTGAGCGAAGCGGAGCACGCATCGAGACCACAACCGATGCGGGTGATCGCGCCCAGACGCTGCTTGCGCTTGGCCACTTCCACGGAGTCGAGATCCTTGGTGCTCTCGTTCATCAGCGTGGTGGTGAAGCTCGCGGTACCGAGCTTGCGGCCTTGGTCGGCCGCATAACCGGCATCGAACATCAGCTGCACGTGCGTTACCGGCACCGTGTGGCGCTGCGCGAGGATCACTTCGATGCCGTTCTTGAGTTTGCCGCGCTCAAGCTGAGGGAATTTCAGATCCGGGAACTGCGCTACCTGCGGCACACCCTTGCTGCGATCCACTTGGCTCTTGCCGACGACGTACTCGTGCTTGGCCGGCATCTTGGCCGCTGGGCGGCCTTCCTCCGGCCCCAGCGCGGCGACCTTGGCGTCTTCGGTATCCGGGTTGAAGTCGTCACCGGCGGGCAACACGGTCAGCAGATAGTCGCCCTTGCTGAGCCACTTGTCGGCGGCAGCTTTGACGCTCGCTGGCGTAGCCGCGTTGGCGCGCTCCAGATCCTTCTTGTAAGCGCCCGGGTCGCCGCGATAGACCTGACCTTCCGCCAGGATTACCGCCTTGCCGCCGGAGCCACCCACCTTTTCAAGACCGCGCACGAAGCCGGCGCGGTTACCGATCTTGGCGCGCTCGAGTTCGTCAGCGGTCGGGCCTTCGGCAAGGAATTTCTTCACTTCTTCCGCGATGACCGCTTCAACCTTGGCCTGATCCACGCCCTCCTTGATGTCGGCCTGGATCTGGAACTGGCTGGCCAACGCGAACGGCGAAATGCTGGCGGAGACGTCATCGACCAGCTTGTCCTGATAGACCAAGCGCTGATACAGGCGCGAGGTCTTGCCACCGCCGAGCACGGTGGAGGCAAGATCAAGCTGGATGGAATCATCGGTGCCCAGCTGCGGCACCACCCAGGTGCGGTAGATGCGCGGCTGCGCCACATGGTCGTGCTGGATGCCACGCGTGGACTTCTCCAGCGGCGTGATCCAGGCCTGCTGGCGCGGCACCGGCGGACCGGCCGGGATATCGCCGAAATACTTCTCGGCCTTGGCTTTGGCTTCCGCGACGGTGATGTCGCCGGCCAGCACCAACGTGGTGTTGGCGGCGCCGTAGTAATCGTGGAACCACTGCTTCACGTCAGCCAGCGAGGCTGCGTTGAGGTCTCCCATCGAACCAATGGTGTCGTGCTGGTACGGGTGGTTGCCCGGATAGGTGTTGGACAAGATGTTCTGGTCCACGCGCCCATAGGGGCGGTTCTCACCCTGGCGCTTTTCGTTCTGCACCACGCCGCGCTGGGTATCGAGCTCCTTCTGGCCGATAGCGCCGAGCAGGTGGCCCATGCGGTCCGACTCCATCCACAGCGCCATATCCAGCGCGGTGGTCGGCACGGTTTCAAAGTAGTTGGTGCGGTCGAACCAGGTGGTGCCGTTCATGTCGGTGGCGCCCGCCAGCTCGAACGGCTGAAAGTAGGTGCCCTTGTGGTTTTCGGAGCCCGAGAACATCAGGTGCTCGAACAAGTGCGCGAAACCGGTCTTGCCCTTGGGTTCGTCGCCCGAACCCACGTGGTACCAGATGCTTACCGCGACAACGGGAGCCTTGTGATCCTCGTGCACCACCACGGTCAAGCCGTTGGGCAAGGTGAAGCGCGTGAAAGCGATATCCGGAACGGCCTGGGTGGATTCGGCAGCGGCAGCCTGGGGCATCGCGACCGCAGGCAAGCCGGCCGACACGCTGAGGACGCCTGCGACAAGCAGGGCGAGGGGCTTTCTTGCCATCACGACACTCCTGGTTTTTAACGGATGAACGCACCGAGGCTAGCCACGCCCCGGAACCTTGGCAAATGACCAATGGCATGGTGGACAACCCTGGAAGCGCTTCGTTCGCCGCGAGGGTGTGACAGCAGACCCCAGCCCCCGTCCGCAGGGTGTCCGCACCCTGTCCGGCCGCGGCCGGTCGCTGTCCGCGGACAGCGAAACGTCTTAAGTGGCCCACGAAGATATCTAGCAAATACAGTCACTTGATGACGCAAAGGAGGTTGGCACGGGGCTTGCCATATCTACCGTGCAGGACCTACCCCACTTTCATCGGAGACATGATCATGAAATTCGAAGCCCTGATGCTGCGCAGCCTCTTCGTTGCCTGCCTGTTGGTTTGCGGACTCGTGCTGGGTGCCATGGTGAACGCCTCGCCCCAGGCCATTCGCCTCGCCGCTGCCGGTACCGCCGGCCAATTGATTGCCACCCCAACCGCCACCGCCTGCGCGCTGCCGCCCGATGGCGTGGTGTGCCCCCGCATCACCAACGGCTGAGCAAGGAAGCTCGCCGTTCCGCGGCCATTTCGCGGGTGATGGGAGAACCCTGATAATGGCCGGATGCTGCATGTCATCCTCTTTAGACCGGAAATACCCCCCAATACCGGCAACGCGATCAGGTTGTGCGCCAACACTGGCGCCTCGTTGCACCTGATCCGCCCCTTGGGGTTCGAACTGGACGATGCCCGCCTGCGCCGCGCAGGCCTGGACTATCACGAATACGCGCAGCTGGCCGTGCATGACGACCTCGCCAGCTGCCTCGAGAGCATCGGCCAACCCCGTGTCTTCGCCTTCTCCACGCGCGGTCGCGTGGCTCATGTCGACGCCCGCTTCGTGGAGGGCGATGCGCTGTTGTTTGGCTGCGAAACTGCCGGATTGCCTGGCGAGGTGCTCGATGCCATTCCGGAGGCGCAACGTTTGCGGCTGCCGATGCGGCCGGACAGTCGGAGCCTCAATTTGTCCAATACGGTGGCGATTGCGGTGTATGAGGCGTGGCGGCAGATGGGGTTTGTTGGCGCGGCGGGGTGATGTTTTCTCCGCGTGGATGGGGTGATGGGCGATCCGGGCTCGTCGCTTCGTATCCGCGGTTAGTTCGGCGTGCATTCGAAGGATGCACGCGCGGAGTGCAGTGGGCGCCTCCGTTCTGCTCCCTCTCCCTTCGGGGAGAGGGTTGGGGTGAGGGGTGAGTGCTCGCCGCATGGCTTCATCTTTAGCCGTCACCCCGGCGCACCCCGCAAAAGGGGGCAAGGGCCGGGGTCCAGTGGCGTCAGTGGTCGGCTGTCGCCTCGGACGTTATCGCGACCTGGCCGCTTACGCAGCGGGCGTTTCGATCGTCTGCCGACGCTCGAGTCACTTTTCTTTTGCTGGCCCAAAAGAAAAGTAACCCAAAGAAAATGGCCGCAAAGCCAACGCCCGCAGCATCACGATGGGATAAGCCCGAACGGGTGAGGAATCGTGTGGCTTGGCAACCTCCACCTCTACACAGCGGGTACGCCGTAGCGCTTCGCAACGCGCCATGGCCTAGAGGACTTAAAGCAGCTTTCGCTACGCTTCCCGATCGCTGAGGCTAGGGAGAGAGGACGCTACGCTTTCCTACCGCCGAGGCAAGGTAAAGGGAGCGCTACGCTTTCCCTCCACTGGGGCAAGGTAAAGCAGACGCTACGCTTCCCGACCGGTGGGGAGAACTCGCCACCAAACGGCATCGTCTTTGTCTTCTGCCTTGGCTTTGTGCACTTAGAGCAAGAGCAACGCGACCTGCAGCGATGCGATGTGCAGCTCCGCTGCACGAGCCGTCCGCTTTCGCTCTTGATCTTCCGGGCCCCGTATGAGGCGGCGGGCGGGTGGAGAAAAGGCCCGCAGGGGAATCGGCAGGGATGCCGATTCCTTTTCGCCGGGGCAGGAGCCCCGTCGAAAAGCCCGGAACCCGACCGCGTACCTGGAGGGCGACAGCCCGGAAGGCGACTCATCCGGGGGGCCCTTTCTTTGGGTTACTTTTCTTTGGGCAAGCAAAGAAAAGTGACTCGGCCTTCGGCAGAAGGGCGAAACGCCCGCCGCGTAGGCGGCCAGATCGCGATAACGCGACAATCAAACACCGAGGCTCTGGACCCCGGCCCTTGCCCCCTTTTGCGGGGTGCGCCGGGGTGACGGCTAAAGATGAAGGCACGAGGCGAACACCCTCCCCTTTACCCAAAGGGGAGAGGGAGCAACAAGCCACCGCGACAACCACGCCCCACATCAACACACACCCACACATTCTCCACCCCATCAGAAGCCCCAACACCGACCCCACAACTCGAGCGGCTACAATGACCCGATGACCGCCCCATCCCTCCAGTCATTGCTCCCCCGCCCGCTGCGCGCCCTCGCCGGCCGCGCGCTGGAAACCGCGCTCAACCACACCTTGTCGCTCGACCCGGAAACCAAGACCCGGCTGTCCGCACTCGACGGTCGCAGCGTGCAACTGCACCTGCGCGGCCCAGAACTGGCCCTATCCGTGACAGTGGAAGGCGACCAACTGAAAGTCGGACCAGCACAAGACGACAACCACCTTCGCGTCGCCGCCACGCCGGGCAGCCTGCTCGCCATGCTGGTGAAGCGTGACGACGAGGGTGTAGCGCCGGGTAAGGTGGAGATCGCCGGTGACGCCGACCTTGCGCGTCGACTGGAAAAACTCGCCAGCAAGTTCGCACCCGATTTCGAAGAGGCCTTCGCGCGCACCTTCGGAGAAGTGCTCGGGGTTCCGCTGGCCAAGGCCGTACGCAATGGTCTGGCCCATGCGAAGGAAACGGCCAGCCATCTCACCACCGATACGGCCGACTGGCTGCGCGACGAAGCGCGTGTCGCCGCGGCGCCGGGCGAGGTCGAAGGCTTTCTCGACGGCGTCGATGACCTGCGCGAACGCGCCGATCGCCTCGAGGCACGCCTGGCCCGGCTGGAGCAGCGTCTGAAGAAGGGGCCCGTCGCGTGAGGGTTCCGTTGAAGGTTGTACCGCGCGTGATGCGCGTGGCTTCTGTACTGTTGGCTTATCGCCTCGACGAACTGGTCGATGCCGCGCACCTGTTCCGACCGTTGAAGCTGGTGCGTCCATTCGTCGCGCGTCCGCGCACGGACGTTACCAGTCTCTCTCGCGGTGCACGCCTGCGTCTGGCACTCACCGAATTGGGCCCGATTTTCGTCAAGGCTGGTCAGGTGCTGTCCACGCGCCGCGATCTGGTGCCGGCGGACATCGCCGACGAACTCGCGCAGCTGCAGGATCAGGTGCCGCCTTTCCCGGGCGCTCAGGCGCGCACCATCATCGAGCAGGAGCTGAAGGCGCCGGTCACGTCGTTGTATACGAGCTTCGACGAAACGCCGCTCGCTTCCGCATCCATCGCGCAGGTACACGCTGCCACGCTGCAGGATGGCAGTGCAGTTGTAGTGAAAGTACTGCGCCCCGGCATCGACAGGCAGATCGAGCGCGACGTGAAACTGCTGCGCTCACTGGGTGAACTGGCGCAGCGCTGGCACCCCAACGCCGACAAGATCCGTCCACTCGACGTGGTCGCCGAAGTCGAGAAGATGCTGGAGAACGAGCTGGATCTGCAGCGCGAAGGCGCCAGCGCCAGTCTGCTCCGCCGCAATTTCGAAAGCGGCGAAGACCTCTACGTACCCGCCGTGCACTGGGATCTCACCAGTGCGCGCGTGCTCACGCTGGAGCGCGTCTATGGCGTGAGCTGCGACGACATAGCCTCCATCGACGCCGCCGGCATCGATCGCAAGGCGCTCGCCGTGAAGGGCGTGCGACTGTTCTACGAACAGGTGTTCCGCGACAATTTCTTCCATGCGGACGCACACCCCGGCAACATCTGGGTGGATACATCGCGGCCGAACGACGCGCGCTTCATCGCGCTGGATTTCGGCATCATGGGTTCGCTGCCGGAACAGGATCAGTACTGGCTGGCGCAGAACTTCATTGCGCTGTTTGAACGTGACTACGCACGCATCGCTCAGTTGCATGTGGACGCTGGCTGGATGCCATCGACCGTACGCATCGACGAGCTGACCGCCGCTGTCCGCACCGTGTGTGAGCCGTACTTCACCCGCCCGCTGTCGCAGATTTCACTGGCCGAACTGGTGGTGAAGCTGTTTCAGACTGCGCGGCGCTACGAGCTCACGCTGCAGCCGCAGCTGATTCTGTTGCAGAAGACGCTGCTCAATATCGAAGGCGTCGGCCGCATGCTCGATCCGGAAATCGACATCTGGGCCGTGGCGCATCCGGTGCTTCGGCGGATCCTGCGCGAGCGCTACAGCCCTCGCCGCACGCTGCGTGAGTTGCGCAAGCACCTGCCGGAATGGTTCCACGCCGCGCCGCAGTTCCCCGAACTGGTGCGCAATGCCTTGCAGCAGGTCGCCACGGGCGAACGCCGCACCATCAGTGATCCCCGCGAATTGGAACAGCAACGCGAAGAGGCGCAACGTACGCGTCGCGCGCTGTCGTTCGGGCTGCTGGGCAGCAGCTTGCTCGTCGGCAGCGCCGTGCTGTGGACGTTGGCGCCAGCGCATGGTGCATGGCATGCAGCAGCGGTTGGCGTGGCTGGATTGATCGCTTTTGTCGCTGGTTGGCCTCGACGCTGATTTGTCCTCACCGTCATCCCGGCGAAGGCCGGAGGCGCTTTTCAACAGCCGAATGGCTGGTCATCCAGAGCCGCAGGGCACGCTCAAGCGGTAACGCTACTGGATGACCAGCTTCGCTGTTGTAAAACACCTCCGGCCTGCGCCGGAATGACGACATTGATGGATGGCGCTGTATCTTCGCGCCGTTCTGGATAGTGATAGTGCTAGAAATCCTCTACCAAGACGACGCCATCATCGCGGTGAACAAGCCCGCGGGCCTCGCCGTGCACCGCTCCAAGATGGTCGGCAACGCCGAGGAATTCCTCATCGACCTGCTGCGCGAGCAGGTCGGCGGCACCACGTATCTCGCACACCGGCTTGATCGCGCCACCAGCGGCGTGTTGCTGGTGGCGCGATCTTCCGAGATCGCCGCCGCACTCGGTGAGCAATTCATGGGCCGGGATGTGCACAAGCAGTATCTCGCCGTGGTGCGTGGCTGGCCGGAGCCGGAAGTGGCGCTGATCGACTACGCCCTGCCCGGCTCCCGCGACACCGGGCCGCGCCGCGAGGCAAGCACCACGTATCGCCGGCTTGCCACCGTAGAAGTACCTATCGCGCTCGGTCGCTACCCGCAACAACGCTATGCGATGGTGCTGGCCGAGCCGCACACCGGCCGTTTTCGGCAGATTCGCAAGCACATGGCACACGTGCATCACCCGATCATCGGCGACTGCCAGCATGGGCGCGGTGACCATAACCGCCTGTACAAGCAGTACTTCAGCTGTCACCGCATGCTGTTGCACGCTTGGCGATTGAGCTTTGCGCACCCGGTCACCCGCGAGCCCATGCGGCTGGAAGCGCCGCTGGATGCGGCGTACCAGGCATTGCTCGAGCGCTTCGGCTGGTCGCTTCCGGCGCTCTGATGCGCTGCGTCGTGGCGGCCTGTCACGCGCGCCCGCTAAACTTCGTCACATGCTCACGATCAGTCGATCCATCGTCCTGCCCGAGACCGAGCTGACTGAGCGTTTCCTTCGCGCAGACGGCCCCGGCGGGCAACACGTCAACCGTACCGAAAGCGCCGTGGAGCTGCGTTTTGACGTGGCGCACTCGCCCTCGTTGCCGGAACCCTTGCGCGCGCGTCTGCTCGCCCGCCGTGATCGCCGTCTGACGGACGACGGTGTGCTGGTGATCCAGGCACGACGCTTCCGCGACCAGAGCCGCAACCGCGAAGACGCACGCGATCGCCTGGTCGAGATCATTCGCGCCGCACTCATCGTGCCCAAGGCGCGCATTGCCACCAAACCCACCCGCGGCTCGAAAGAGCGGCGTCTCGCCGGCAAGCAGCAGCGCGGCAAAATCAAACAAACGCGGTCGCGTGACTGGAGTCGTGAATGAGCATGCCCATGCTCCCCCCTGCCCCACCCGAGGCACCGAAGCTCAACAGCAAGTTCTGGCCGTGGCTCGCCCGCTGCCTGTTGCGCCTGTCCGGCTGGCGGTTGCTGGGCGAATTGCCGAACGTACCCAAGCTGATCATCATCGGCGCCCCGCATTCGTCCTATTGGGATGGCTATTACGGCCTTCTGATGAAGATCGGCCTGGGCGTGGACATCAACATCATGATCAAGCGCGAAGTTCTCGATGGCCCGCTGGGCATCATCCTTCGCCCCATCGGCATGATCGCGATCAACCGCAGCGCGGCGCTCAATGTCGTGGGCCAGATGGTCAAGCGGTTCGAGGAAAAAGACCGGATGTGGCTGGGCATCACGCCAGAAGGCACGCGCAAGAAGGTCGTGCACTGGAAGTCAGGCTTCCTGCGCATTGCGCATGAGGCCAACGTGCCGATCCAGACGCTGTTCCTCGACTATCCGAGCAAGACATTCACGTTCGGCCCGGTCGTGCATGCCACCGATGATCCTGATGCGGATATGGCAAAGATCCGGGCGTTGTTTACGCCGTATCGTGGCAAGCACCGCAACGCGAACGACTGATCCGCATGAGTGCACTCGGCATCCAGCATTTCGATGCGTTTCTGCTTGCGTGTGTCGCATTGAACCTGACGCCCGGGCTGGATACGTTCTACATCCTGACGCGCAGCGGGCGTGAAGGACGTGGCGTGGGCGTCGCCGCGGCGTTGGGCATCAATGCCGGCTGCATCGTGCATACGCTGGCGGCGGTGCTTGGCATCTCCGCGATCCTCATGACGTCCGCCCTCGCCTTCAGCGTGCTCAAGTACGTGGGTGCGGCGTACCTGGTGTGGATTGGCCTGCGCATGCTGTTGACGCGCAGCGGAACACGTCAGGCTACCGTGACGCGAGGCCAGGGGCTGGCGGCCACGTTCCGTCAGGGCATGCTCACCAATGTGCTCAACCCCAAAGTCGCGCTGTTCTTCCTGGCCTTCCTGCCCCAGTTCGTATCCATGCAGGCCACGCACCCGCAACTGGGCTTGCTCGTGCTTGGGCTGAGCTTTATTGGCACGGGAACCGTGTGGTCGATGGTGTTGGCGTTGCTTGGTGGACACATCCACCGCGTTCTTACTACGCGCCCGCGCGTCGGCCAGTGGATGGACCGCATCTGCGGCATGGTGTTGCTGGGTTTTGGCGTGAAGCTGGCGCTACAGCGCCCGTCCTGACGTCCGCGCTTGCCACGTAAAACTCAACGTTCCGAGTGACCCGACTCGTCGTAGTCGCGATGGGTCAGCAAGCCGGGTTTCACCAGATCGATAAATGCCCTCGCCTCCGCGCTAAGAAACTTGCCTTTGCGCATCACCACGCCGTAGCTACGGGGCGGAAAGTACTGCTTCATGTTGCGGACGGCCAAACGCCCACGGTCTGCCTCGGTAATGCAGATACCGGTGACGATGGAAATGCCCAAGCCCATCGCTACGTACTCCTTGATCACGTCCCAGCCGCCTACTTCGATGGCAACGCGGTAAGGCACCTGTTGCTGCTGGAACACGAGATCTACCAGCCGATACGTCGACAGGCGCTGCGGCGGAAGGATGAGGCCGTAGGGAGAGAGATCCTGCAATGTCACCGTGGCTTTGCCCGCCAAGGGATGGTCGGGCGGCATGATCAGCATGGGGTCGTAGTGATGCACTGGCGCCCACGCGATGTCGTTGGGCACGTCGAGCATGGAGCCCACGGCGAAATCCGCCTCGTCCGCGCGCAATAGCGCCAGGCCGTCCTTGCCGGTGACATTGGCCAGTTGCAGCTGCACCTCGGGAAAGCGCTCGCGATAGCGTCGAACCAGATCGGGCAGCAGATACTGGATGGTCGAGCTGCCGGCAGCGATGGTCAGCCGCCCACCCTGCAAGCCCTTCACCTTGGCGTGGAAGTCGCGGTCAAGGTGCTCCCAGCCCTCCACCAGCGGGCGGGCCAGCTCATACAGCGCCTCACCCGCGTCGGTGAGGTTGATACGGCGCCGACGACGCTCCAGCAGGCTCACGCCCAGCTCCCGCTCCAGCGCTTGAAGCTGGAGGCTCACCGTTGGCTGAGACAGAAAAAGAGCCTCCGCGGCGCGAGTCAGCGTGCCGAGCTTCACCGTGTAGACGAAGGCCCGCATCTGCTTCTGCCGGTTGCCCTTGTAATAGAAACGCCCTGGCTCATCGGCTCGACCATTCGCAGACGTACGGCGCTTGATCACCTTGGAACGCGATTTTTTTGGCTGATTCAGGGGTTTCTTGGCCATTTTTGTGCCTTACAACTCAATAGGTTGCTAGAATCATTAAAAAAGACAATAGCAAAAATTGAAACATTTGCTTTGTCAAAGCCAATTTCCGTGACCTAGTGTCATCCCATCGTCATCACGGAGATTTCCCCATGGCCGTTCCCAAGGAACGCATTGCGCTCTCCCCGGCCCAGGTCCACGGCGCTACGCGCCGGGAGCACGCCGCCATCCTCACCCCCGAGGCGCTGACCTTCCTGGCTGAGCTCCACCGCCAGTTCGATGCCCGCCGCCTGGATCTGCTGACCGCGCGTGAGGCACGCCAGGCCCGATATGACGCTGGCGAGCTGCCGGACTTCCGCGCCGATACCGTGGCCATCCGCGAGGGCAGTTGGACCGTGGCGCCGATTCCCCTGGCCCTGCGTGATCGCCGCGTGGAAATCACCGGTCCGGTGGAGCGCAAGATGATCATCAACGCGCTCAACTCCGGCGCGAAGGTGTTCATGGCGGATTTCGAAGATTCCTCGGCCCCCACCTTCGCCAATCAGATCGACGGCCAGATCAACCTGCGCGATGCAGTGGGCGGATCGATCGAGTACACCTCGCCCGAGGGCAAGCACTACCGTGTCAACGGCAACCCGGCCGTGCTGATCGTGCGCCCGCGCGGCTGGCACCTGCCGGAGCGCCACATCACCGTCGACGACGAGCCGATGGCCGGCGCACTGGTGGACTTCGGCCTGTTTGCCTTCCACAACGCTCGCGCGCTGCAATCCCGCGACCGCGGTCCCTACTTCTACCTGCCCAAGCTGCAGGCGATGGAAGAGGCCGCGTTGTGGGACGACGTGATGGCCGCCGCCGAAGCCGCGCTCGACCTGCCGCCCGATTGCATGAAGGCCACCGTGCTGATCGAGACGTTGCCGGCGGTGTTCCAGATGCACGAGATCCTGCATGCATTGCGCGGCCGTGTGGTCGGCCTCAATTGCGGTCGCTGGGATTACATCTTTTCGTACCTGAAGAGCTTCCGCGGCCATCGCGATCGTTTGCTGCCGGACCGCAGCCAGGTGTTGATGACGGTGCCGTTCTTGAAGGCGTATTCGGAACTGCTGATCCAGACCTGTCATCGCCGTGGCGCATTCGCCATGGGTGGCATGGCCGCGCAGATTCCGATCAAGGGCGACGACGACGCCAACGAGGCCGCGCTCGCCAAGGTGCGCGCCGACAAGCTGCGTGAAGTGCAGGCCGGCCATGACGGTACCTGGGTAGCACATCCCGCCCTGGTGCCGGTGGCACAGGAAGTATTCGACAAGTACATGCCTTCGCCCAACCAGCTCAACGTCACGCGCAGCGATGTGAAGGTGTGCCGCGATCAGCTGATCGCACCGTGCAGCGGCACCATCACGCGCGCCGGCTTCGACAACAACGTGGAAGTGGCGCTGCGTTACACCGCGTCGTGGCTGGACGGGCAGGGCTGCGTGCCGATCCATCACCTGATGGAGGACGCCGCCACCGCGGAAATCGCACGCTCACAGCTCTGGCAGTGGCTGCATCGCGGCCCACTGGAATTCACCGACCACGCGCCGATCGACTTCGCCTTGTTCGATCACGCGCTCACCAAGCACACGCACCGGTTGATCGAAAGCAACGGCCCGTATGCGCATCGCGCCGAACAGGCCGCAACGCTGCTCAGTCAACTCACGCATGCCGACGAACTCGGCGATTTCCTCACTCTGGCGGCCTACCAGCAGCTCTGAAGCCCGCTCTGTCATCACGCATCACGGACATGCTCATCCAAGACATGCAGGAGTCATCACCATGAAGAACACGCTGCCTACCGCCGAACAGATCGCGCTCGACTGGACCAACAACCCCCGCTGGAGCGGCATCCAGCGTAACTACAGCGCGGAGGATGTGGCGCGCCTGCGCGGTACAGTGCCCGTGGAGCACTCGCTCGCACGTCGCGGCGCAGAACGCTTGTGGAAGTCGCTGCACAAGGAAGATTTCGTCAATGCACTCGGTGCACTCACCGGCAACCAGGCCATGCAGCAGGTGAAGGCCGGCCTGCAGGCCATCTACCTGAGCGGCTGGCAGGTGGCGGCCGATGCGAACGTGGCTGGCGAGATGTATCCCGACCAGTCGCTGTATCCGGCGAACTCCGTGCCGCTCGTGGTCAAGCGCATCAACAACACGCTGCTGCGCGCGGACCAGTTGCATCACGCGGAAGGGCAGAATGATATCGACTGGATGGTGCCGATCGTCGCCGACGCGGAAGCCGGCTTCGGCGGCGTGCTCAACGCGTTCGAACTGATGAAGGCGATGATCGAAGCAGGCGCCGCCGGTGTTCATTTTGAAGATCAGCTCGCCTCAGTGAAGAAGTGCGGCCACATGGGTGGCAAGGTGCTGGTGCCGACGCGCGAAGCCGTGGACAAGCTCAACGCCGCGCGCCTCGCCGCCGACGTGCTCGGCGTGCCCACGCTGATCGTGGCGCGCACCGATGCCGACGCAGCTGATTTGCTCACCTCCGACATCGATGACAATGACAAGCCGTTCATCACCGGCGAACGCACCGTCGAAGGCTTCTTCCGCGTGCGCCCCGGCCTGGATCAGGCCATCAGCCGTGGCCTTGCCTATGCGCCGTATGCTGATCTCGTGTGGTGCGAGACCAGCAAGCCCAATCTGGACGAAGCACGCAAGTTTGCCGAGGCCATCCACGCCAAGTACCCCGGCAAGCTGCTGGCCTACAACTGCTCGCCCAGCTTCAACTGGAAGAAGAACCTGGACGACGCCACCATTGCGAAGTTCCAGAAGGAACTGGGCGCCATGGGCTACAAGTTCCAATTCATCACGCTCGCCGGCTTCCACAGTCTTAACTACGGCATGTTCGATCTGGCTTATGGTTATGCCCGTCGCCAGATGAGCGCATTCGTGGAGCTGCAGGAGAGGGAATTCGCCGCCGCCGAACGTGGCTTCACTGCGGTGAAGCACCAGCGCGAGGTGGGCACGGGTTACTTCGACGCGGTGACGCAGGCCATCCAGCAGGGGCAGTCGTCCACCACTGCGCTCAAGGGATCCACCGAAGAGGCACAGTTCCATGCCTCGCGTCAGGCCAGCGCGGCCTGATCTTCGACTGCCTCGCGTAAGCCGACAGGATGTCGGCGCGTGCGTGGGGAGCGCGGCCCTGTCCAGCGCCCCCACGCATGCACGCAGGGAATGCGCCGAACGTCGCAACCGCTATGACGTCGCCTCTGGCGGCACCAGCGCAATCACCGTCCAACCAGGACGCGGCTCCAACTCGCGCTTCACCGATGCCACGCGCAGTGCGCCTTTCTCCTCGACGCCAAACAGCAGTACCGTGGGCGAGCCGTATTGCTCGATGAAGTTTGGCCAATCGAACGTTGTCGTCAATCGTGTCGACTTGATGCGCCAGCCTTCCGCAAGTCGCTCGAGAAAGCGCTCATGTGTCATCTCCGCCTCGAACAATGCCGGTGCGCCCAGACCACCGCTGAGCTGCTCGCGACCGCCGGTCGTTTGACCGTCTTCATTGGCAAGCCGGTACACCTTGCCACGGCCCAATTCCTGCCGGTAATACACACAAGCGAGTGCATTGCGCTCGCGATGGATCGACATGGCCAGCAGACGGCCAATGCCCGTGAGATCGAGATGACGCTCGGCGTATGACGACGCCGGGAAGCCGAAGAAGGTTTGCAGCCCCTCCATGCGCGCCTGCTTGACGTCATGCCACTGTTCGTCCGCGACGATCACGTGGAATCCCGCGTCCGCCAACGCGCGAGCAACTGCGCGTGCGCCTTGGTCGGCACCGTAGATAAGCACGCCGGCGGGATCGGGCTCGGCCACCTTCAGCCAGCGTGCAAGCGGACGCGCCGTCGCGCTTTGCAGCACCACCGTGCCAATGATCAAGATGAAGACCAGCGGCACCAGCGCCTTTGCACCCGCCATACCCAGTGCATCCAGCTTCAGTGCGAATAGGGCGGACACCGCTGCCGCCACAATGCCGCGCGGTGCAATCCACGCAATCAGAGCCCGCTCGCGCCAGCTCAATGCGCTGCCTATGCTCGCGATCACTGCCGTTACGGGACGCACGATCAGTTGCGCCACCAGGAAGATGGCGATGCCTGACCACAGCATGCCATCCGGCAGCGGCCAGCTCAGGCGAGCCGCCAGCAAGATAAACAGGGTGGACACCAGCAGCGTGGTGAGGTTTTCCTTGAAGTCGAGAATGTCGTCGATGTGCACGCCACGCATGTTGCCGAGCGCGATGCCCATGACCGTAACGGTCAACAAGCCCGATTCATGTGTGATCGCGTTCGATAGCGAGAAAGCGAGCACCACCGTGACGAGCGTGCCGTAGTTCTGCAGGTATTCCGGAATCATCTGCCGACGCAGCAGGGAAGCGAGCACCCACGCCGCCAGCAAACCCACCACGACACCGCTGGCGACTACGGCAAGGAAGACACCGATGGTGTGCCCTTGATGGCGGGACACGATGGCCTCGTACACCAGTACACCAAACAGAGCGCCCAGCGGATCGATCACGATGCCTTCCCAGCGCAGCGTGTTTGCGATGCGTGCGTTGGGACGTACGGTGCGAAGCATCGGCGCAATCACGGTCGGGCCGGTCACACAGGTCAGTGCGCCAAACAGCAACGCGACCTCCCAGCTCAGCCCCGCGAAGTAATGCGCCGCCACACCGAGCATGAACACGGCGATCACTGCACCGTAGGTCACCAGACCACGGACGGCGCCGCCGATCTCACGCAGTTCACTGAAGCGCAGCGTCAGGCTGCCTTCGAACAGAATCACCGCCACCGCCAGCGATGCCACGGGAAACAGCAGAGGGCCGAGCAACTTGTCCGGGTTCAGCAGACCCGCGACAGGCCCCATCAGGATGCCGGCAAGCAGAAGGAACAGGATCGCCGGCAATCTCACTCGCCAAGCCAGCCATTGGGCGAGGAAACCGACACCCAGGATGCAAACCAGCAGCAGTCCAAGATCGAGTGTCATGCACGTTCCTTCGAGCGATCGCGGTGAGGCTATCGGACCACGGGCGCAAGCCTAACGTCCATGGCGAATGGAGCGAATCGGTGCAGGGGAAAGACGCGACGACGAGAGGAAGGGCCAAGCCCCGGTATCGGACGGGGGGAGGGGGAGGGAGTACCGATACCGGGGTGGCAGGCTGAGTTCAATGCAGAACTAGCGGGTACAGATAATACGCCTGGACCGATCCAAGTCAATACCCGCGAGTACAAAAATTACCCGCAAGGGCCATCAGGCATATGCCGTCGTCTCAGAAGCGGCGATACATCAAGGCTTCGGCCAAATGGGTTCGGTCCAGCAACGCGGCTCCACCATCCAGGTCGGCAATGGTCCGGGCCACTCGCAGGGTGCGGTGATAGGCGCGCGCTGACAGGCCGAGGCGCTCAAGTGCAGCTTCAAACCACTGGCGCTCCGCCTGTCCCAGAGCGCAATCCCGCTCCAGTTCGCGGGTGGTGATCTCGGCATTCGCCCGGCCGGCCCGCATCAGCCCATGCTGGCGGGCTTTCACCACGCGGGCACGAACGGTGGCCGAATCCTCGTCGTTGGCTCCTCGCGACAGGCCAATTTCGCCTATCGGGATTCTTGGCACTTCAATGCAAAGATCGATGCGGTCGATCAGTGGCCCGGAAATGCGGCCCCGATAACGCTGGATCTGATCGGGCGTGCAATGGCAGCGCTGGCGCGGATCGCCCGCATAGCCACACGGACATGGATTCATCGCGGCCACCAGTTGGAACTGGGCCGGGAAGGTCGACTGGCGCGCCGCACGGGAGATCACGATGTGGCCCGACTCCATCGGTTCGCGCAACACATCCAGCACGTGCCGCCCAAATTCCGGCAGTTCGTCGAGGAACAGTACGCCGTTGTGGGCCAGCGAGATCTCCCCGGGCCGCGGCAACGCACCGCCGCCGACCAGCGCAACAGCTGAACTCGTATGGTGCGGAGCCCGGAAGGGGCGTCGCCGCCACAGCCTCGGATCCACGTCTTGCCCAGCCACGGAGAGCACCGCGCAAGTTTCCAGTGCTTCCGACTCGCTTAGCGGCGGCAGGATGCCGGGCAAGCGTTCCGCGAGCATGGTCTTGCCCGTGCCCGGCGGACCGAGCAGCAATAGGTGATGGCCACCCGTGGCGGCAATCTCCAGCGCGCGCCGGGCCTGCAGCTGGCCGCGCACGTCTGCCAGGTCCGGCCCGATGGTTTCATCGAAGATGCCCGCCGCCTCGCCGGGCGGCGCCAGATCCTGCGCACCGCGCAGCCATCCGCATACATCGGCCAGCGTGTCGGCAACCAGCACCTCTGCATCGGAGACCAGCGCAGCCTCGGCCGCGTTGGCGCGCGGTACCACTACGCGTCGGCCGCGAGCCCGCGCACGCAACAGGGCAGGCAACACGCCGGACACCCCGCGCAAAGCGCCGGACAGGGCCAGTTCGCCAAGGAATTCGCAGTCATCGAGCTTTTCGCGCGGCACTTGGCCGCCTGCGGCGAGGATGCCCAGCGCGATGGCAAGGTCGAAGCGGCCGCCATCCTTGGGCAATTCCGCGGGCGCGAGATTCACCGTGACCTTGCGGTTCGGATATTCGAAAGCCGTGTTCTGGATAGCCACGCGAACGCGGTCGCGCGCTTCGCGCACGGCGGCTTCAGGCAATCCAACGATATTGGTGCCGGGCAGGCCGCCAGACAGGTGGACTTCCACCATGACCTGGGGCGCCGCTACACCTTCCTGGGCTCGACTGAGGGTGACGGCAAGGCTCATGACGCTCGCACAAGTCGGGCGCGGGAGTAGCTGCCAGTTTGAAACACGGAGCAACTCCCTCAAGCGGCCTGCAAAGAAAAATAGCCGCCCCCGATCGTTCTCGGGGTGAGGGTGACGGATCGGGGGCGGCTCCCGGGACGTGGGCCCGTGCCGCACCTCGTCTGTCAGGTGCCGGCACCAGCCTCTAGATCTGCGATTCGCTTCTCCAGGGCCTCGACCTTGGCACGGGTGCGTGCCAACAGCTGGCTCTGGACTTCAAACTCCTCGCGGGTGACTAGATCAAGGCGGCGCAATCCCTGCGCCAGAACATCGCCGAAGTTGGTGCGCAAATCCTGTTGCGCCTGAGCCAATCCTGATGGAACCAACGAAACAAGACGCTGGGCAAGTTGATCGATATCCTGCCTATCCATCATGGATAGCACCTCGAGCTCGTCGGAAGAGAGTTTAGGTTGATTGGTTTAGGCGACACTATCGGCATGCTCCACTTCTATCTGTAGGCATTTTCCTACAGCGCGCCTAAAGGCGACAGTTACCGCCCTGACAGGCAAAATGTTTGTCCCTGCCGCCCTACGCGGCAAGTATCCCAACGTCGAGAGGAAAACCCATGAAGCTGGTGGTTGCGATCATCAAGCCGTTCAAGCTGGACGATGTGCGCGAGGCCCTGGCCGAAGTGGGCGTGCAGGGCATCACAGTAACTGAGGTGAAGGGTTTTGGTCGCCAGAAGGGCCACACCGAGCTCTATCGAGGTGCCGAGTACGTGGTCGACTTCCTGCCGAAGATCAAACTGGAAGTCGCGGTAAGCGATGACCAGGTGGATCGCGTGGTCGAAGCCATCCAGGTGTCGGCCAAGACCGGCAAGATCGGCGATGGCAAGATTTTCGTCAGCCCGCTGGAGCAGGTGATCCGTATCCGCACCGGCGAGATGGACGGGGACGCCCTCTAAATCGCCTTAAGTGGCCAGCTGGGCCCGCTCGAAGCGGCGGTGATGCACCAGCAGGCCGGCGAAGTAGCAGATGTAGTAGCCGATCATCAGCCCGAAGATGGCGAGCGTTAGCGGGCTGTTGCCCATGGCCGGCGCCGAATGGGCCATGGCCGGGTCCTGCAGTTGCGGCATCGCCACGAGGAAGCGCCAGGCCAGTCGGCCGATCAGCAACACCGTGAGAAGCCCGCCGATCCAAGCGTTGGGAATATACAAGTCCTGGCCGGCGGCATCGCGCTCGAAGCGTGTCAGGCGCAGACCCACCGTACCCAGCGCTGCGCCAGCCAACACACCGCCCAGCAAGCCTTCCAGCAGGTGCAGGTTGTGCAGGCCACTCAACGCCAGCAAACCGCCGATAACACTGAAAGTGACGATGCGGGCGATCATCCGCTTACGGCGGATTGGCTGGCGCCCGAAGCTGCCACGCACGCGCCGCCAAACGGCGAAAGCCATCAGCGGAATCATGAGTGCATAGATCATGTTCGGGGTCATTGCTGTCGCCTCGCCTTGGAATGCATGCAGCTTATCGACCCGGCACGGTCCGCACGACTGACGGGCCGCAGCCATCGCGGATGACGCGTGTCATCCGCGACTGGCAAAACTTTCTTACTTCGCCTTGCCCTGATTGGCCACGGCGGCCATCTTCGCTGCGATGGCGTCGGCGTCGCCCAGGTAGTAGTGACGCAGCGGCTTGAGGTTCTCATCGAACTCGTACACCAGCGGCACCCCGTTGGGGATGTTCAGTTCGACGATTTCATCGTCGGACACATTGTCCAGGTACTTCACCAGCGCACGCAGCGAGTTGCCGTGGGCGGCCACCACCACGCGCTGGCCAGAGCGGATGGCCGGAGCCAGCACGTCGTGCCAGTAAGGCACCACGCGATCCACGGTGTCCTTCAGGCACTCGGTATCCGGAATCATCGACGCGTCGAGGTTGGCGTAACGCGGATCGGTCACCGATTCATTGCTGGCGCGATCCAGCGGCGGCGGCGGGATGTCGTAGCTGCGACGCCACACTTTGACCTGGTCCTCACCGTACTTGGCTGCGGTCTCCGCCTTGTTGAGGCCGGTGAGGCCACCGTAGTGGCGCTCATTGAGGCGCCAATCGGTAACCACCTGCAGCCACATCTGATCCATCCCATCCAGCACGCCCCACAGGGTGCGCACGGCGCGCTTGAGCACGGACGTGTGCGCAATGTCGAAGCTGTAGCCCTCAGCCTTGAGCAGGCGCCCGGCCTCGGCGGCTTCCGCCTTGCCCTGTTCGGTGAGGTCCACGTCGGCCCAACCGCTGAAGCGGTTGTCGAGGTTCCACTGGGACTGGCCGTGACGGATAAGTACGAGCTTGTACATGGCGGGAATTCGTGGCGGGAAACCTGTGATGGTGAGGCCCCGCCCCGGCCTCGTCAAATCAGCGGCGGCCCCTGTCGAAGGTCATGCTAAACCCCAGCCCGTGCTGGCGCATCCTAAGGGCATTACCACCCACATGGAGTTCATCATGCGTCGTCATCTACTTGCCATCGCCCTCGCGCTGACCCTGCCCGTCCTGGCCCAGGCCGCCGACGGCGACATCGACAAGGTTAATGGCACGGTGCGCGTGGATGCCGGCCAACACGCCGGCAATGTCAGCACGGTCAATGGCGCCGTCCGCGTCAGTGACAACGCCGTCGTGCAGAAGGCCAGCACCGTCAACGGCGCAGTGGAGCTAGGCGACCACGTGCAGGCCGCGGCGATCGATACCGTCAACGGTGGCGTCACCGTGGGTTCCAACAGCCGCGTGGCAGGCACGGTCAGCACGACCAATGGCGGCGTGCGGCTGGGCAAGAGCGCCGACGTGGTCGGCAAGGTCGGCACAGTGAACGGCACCATCAACCTGGACGCAGCCCACGTGGGTGGCGGCCTGCAGACCTCCAACGGCGACATCTTCGTGGGTGCCAACTCGCGCGTTGAAGGCGGCATCCTGATGGAGAAGCCGGGCGGCTGGTTCAACTGGAACAGCAACAACCGTCTGCCGCATGTGGTGATCGGCCCGCATGCCGTGGTGCAGGGCACGCTGGAATTTCGCCGCGAGGTGGTGCTGCAGGTAAGCGACAGCGCGCAGATCGGCCCGGTGAAGGGCGCCACGCCGGTGAAGTTCAGCGGCGATGCGCCAACGGAGTAAGTCCGGGAAATGAATGCGCCACGCCGGTGGCGCATTCATGGCTCACACCCAATCGCGCGGCTTGAGGTAATCGCCCAGCCGCGCTTCCACCGATTCCGGCTCCGGCTGGAAGTTGTATTCGAAGCGCACGCGCGGCGGCAGGCTCATCAGGATCGACTCCGTGCGCCCGCCCGATTGCAGGCCGAACAGCGTGCCGCGGTCGTACACGAGATTGAATTCCACGTAACGCCCGCGGCGATAGAGCTGAAATTCGCGCTCGCGTTCACCGTAAGCCTCGCCCTTACGCCGCTCGACAATCGGCAGGTACGCATCGAGGAAACCCTGCCCCACGTCGCGCGTGAACGCGAAGCAGCGCTCGAAGCCGCCCTCGTTCAAGTCGTCGTAGAACAGCCCGCCCACGCCACGCGTTTCGGCGCGATGCTTGAGGTAGAAATACTCGTCGCACCATTTCTTGTAGCGCGCATAGACATCGTCGCCATAGGGCGCACAGAGGTCGCGCGCCACGGTATGCCAGTGCACCACGTCTTCGTCGCGCGGATAGAACGGCGTGAGATCGAAACCACCACCGAACCACCACACAGGGTCCACGCCTTCCTTGCTCGCCTCGAAGTAGCGCACGTTGGCATGCGTGGTGGGCACGTGTGGGTTGCGTGGATGCAACACCAGCGACACGCCGGTAGCCACGAAGCCGCCGCCCGCCAGATCGGGCCGGTGCGCCGTCGCGCTGGGTGGTAATTGGTTGCCATACACGCGCGAGAAGTTGACCCCGGCTTGTTCGAAGATCGCGCCATCGCGGAGCACACGCGTGCGGCCGCCTCCGCCCGCGGGACGTGTCCACGCGTCTTCTTCGAATCGGGCCTTACCGTCGATCTTTTCGATCGCCGTGCAGATGCGATCCTGCAGTTCACGCAGAAACAGTTCGGCTTGGTCGGCTTGCTGGCTCATGGGGCGGTCCATCGTGGGTCGAAACGCTGCAAGCTTAGCAAGTGACGTGCGACGGGCCGCTGCGGCGGCAGGTCGCGTATTCGCACCGTCAACTGAGCCGTGCCGTTATGCGTCGATGGCCAGTCAGTGCGGCCCAACGCAACCCGATGTCGATCCACATGAGGTAACCGGATTCAGCGAGCAATCGCACCAGATAGCGGCGATTGATGACCAGCGTCGGCTCAGCCGCTACGGGCACACTACGGAAGCCAAGCCGGCGCGCGAGCCACTGGCAACGCGCCAGGTGGTAACGACTGGTCACCAGCGCCACCGGCGGCAACTCCCGGGTTAGGGGTCCGTCTTTCTGCAGCAGACTGCGCGCGTGGCGCAGATTTTCCAGCGAGTCGACCGAAGCCTGCTCCAGTTGCAGCACCACGCCCGGCGGCAGCTCGTGCTGCGCCAGCCATGCCCTGCCTGCAGCGGCCTCGCTGATGCTTCCCCCGCTGCGCCCGCCTAACAACAACACGTGATCCGTGTCGTGCGAACGCATCAGTGCCAACGCACGCGACAGGCGTTGTTGATAGTCCTTCTCGGGTACGTCCCCGACCAGCCGGCGACCAAAAACGAGGGTCGTCATCGGTTCGGCAGGGGCCAATGGGCTGCGCGCCGCCACCCGCCATACATGAACGAGATAGCCCACCCATACCAGGCCC